>JAYTHR010000025.1:0-2058 GCA_043732425.1 Bdellovibrionales bacterium | reverse complement strand
CACCGACACAGAGCTTAGACTCATTGCGGATGCCGCTATCATCGGGTTTAAAAGCATGCCGAAGAATGGATAAAGAACTCCAGCAGCTATTGGTATACCGATTGAGTTATACCCAAAAGCAAAGAATAAGTTTTCTTTTATGTTTCTCATCGTGGCGACACTCAGAGCCCTCGCATGTACTATTCCTATGAGATCGCCCTTTACTAGTGTTACCCCCGCCGTCTTAATCGCAACGTCTGTTCCGGTTCCCATAGCGATACCAACTTGTGCCTGCGCTAGTGCCGGAGCATCGTTGATTCCATCACCAGCCATCGCAACAAAACGCCCCTCACTTTGCATTTGCTTGACGATCTCAGCTTTTTTTTGAGGCAATATATCCGCAAATGTCTGATCAACTCCAACTTTCTTTGCTATGGCCTGCGCGGTTTTCAGGTTGTCTCCGGTGACCATGATGACTTTGATACCAAGAGCTTGAAGAGATTTAATTGCCGTAACACTCGTCTCTTTAATCGGGTCCATGACTCCAATAAAACCTGCGGGTTTATTGTCCACCGCCACAAGCATAACTGTCTGGCCATCTTCCCTCAGAGAAGATGTGGCCGAATCTACGTTTGTAAATGCGACCGAAAGATCAGTCATTAGGAACTGATTCCCCACTGCGATCTTTTTACCATCGACAGTGGCCGTGATTCCCTTTCCAGTGATTGAGGCGAATCCTGTAACTGCTTTAAGTGCTATCTTCCTCTCAAGAGCACCATCGACAATGGCATTGGCTAACGGATGTTCGCTAGCCTTTTCTAAACTTGCTGCAAAGGTGAGAAGATCATTCTCAGATATTGCACCAATAGGTTTGACCGTTTTCAGTTTTGGCTTGCCTAAAGTTAGCGTTCCGGTTTTATCGACGATGAGAGTATCCACTTTCTGCATCAGCTCTATAGCCTCAGCATTTTTAAAGAGGACCCCCATCTTAGCTCCGCGCCCCGTTGCCGCCATTATAGACATGGGCGTTGCGAGACCTAAAGCACATGGGCAAGCAATTATTAGAACTGCAACAGCATTAATAATAGCATGAGCAGCTCGCGGCTCTGGTCCTAAAAAAGCCCACACAATGGCCGTGAGAATCGCCGCAATGATCACGGCAGGAACAAAATAGGCTGCTACTTTATCCACTAGCTTTTGAATTGGCGCTCGTGATCTCTGAGCTTCAGAGACCATTTGCACAATTTGTGAAAGAAGCGTGTCTTTGCCGACCTTTTCAGATTTCATTATAAAGGAGCCAGTGCCATTGATTGTCGCACCAATGACTTTTGAGTTTGCCAGTTTTTCTACGGGCAACGATTCGCCAGAGACCATAGATTCATCTATTGACGATTCGCCAGAAACAATTACTCCATCGACGGGAACTTTTTCGCCTGGCTTAACTCGTAACAGGTCGCCAGCTTTTATCTGATCCAGTGGCACTTCTGCTTCGTTTTTGTCTGCTCCAATTCGGTGAGCTGTTTTTGGTTGAAGACCTAAAAGTGATTTTATCGCAGCACTCGTTTGGCCTCGTGCTTTAAGCTCCAAAACCTGTCCCAACAATACCAAAGTGACAATGACTCCGGCAGCTTCAAAATAAATTCCAACTTCAGTGGTCATTGGATCTCGAAAGGAAATTGGAAAAATTTGCGGCGCAATGACCGCAACGAGACTATAGATATAAGCGACTGCGACCCCAAGACCAATCAGAGTGAACATATTCGGACTTCGATGAACTAGAGATTGCCAAAATTTCTTAAAAAATGGCCATGCTCCCCAGAAAACAATGGGAGTGGCCAGCAAAAGCTCAACCCATTTTACACGCGAAAACCAGGGGCCTGTGCCCAAAAGACTTCGTCCTCCCATAGTTAGAAATAAAAGTGGAATGCTTAAAGCACTGCACACCCAAAAGCGATTTAGCATGGACTTATATTCTGAATCGTCCTCAACTTCCGCAGTAGCTGTGAGGGGTTCAAGTGTCATACCACAAATCGGGCAGTTGCCTGGTCCTTCGTTTCTTATCTGCGGATGCATCGGACA
>JAYTHR010000024.1:0-7112 GCA_043732425.1 Bdellovibrionales bacterium | reverse complement strand
AAATTAAGATCGTCAAAATGAATGTGGATGAAAATCAACAGACGCCAGGTCAGTTTGGAATTCGCGGAATCCCCGCCATGTTATTATTTAAAGATGGAAAAAAAGTGGGAGAACTTATTGGCAATCAGCCGAAAGAAAGTATCACGGAGTTTCTTAAAGCACACATTTAGTGTGCTTTTTCTCTGAAAATTTTCCTGAGTTTTATCTGTTTATTCTTCGGCTAGAACTCTAATTTTGTAAGTGGCCTTTGACTGACATGCGGATTCCACCCCATCTTTAGAGCAGGTCATAACGCCGCAGCTGAGAGAAATAATTTTATTATCTTTGTTATTTGTTTTCATTTCGAACTTCCACTCATCGCAAGCTTTCTTCCAATTTTTCTCGGCATTCTTTTTTAAAACATCTTTTTCGCCACCAATATCTTCATTGCCTTCAGAAATCGTATACTTCTTCTTCGCTATGGCATCGCCCTTTTTGATCGAAATCGTGGTTTCACGATCAGTATTTAAATTGTCTAATTTTACACCCACATCTTGAGCGTGGACTGTGGCGCAAAGTAATAGAGTAAAAAAAGTGGTAATCAACACATCAGGTAAAAGTTTTTGCATAAATTCTCCATGGGTCATTTATTATATTAACGTTTCTAAATAAAAAATAAAACTGGAAATCAAAATAAATAACGGCGGTAGGCGATACTTGAAACTAAACCCATTCCCGCCATCGTCGTCAACATACCTGATCCACCATAACTCAGCAAAGGTAAAGGAACTCCGACAATAGGCAGTAAACCAATGACCATCCCGATATTGATAAACATGTGCCAAAAAATATAAGCCGTGACCCCAATCGCGATGAGGGCTCCATACTTATCGCGCGCCTGCAGGGAAATTTCGAAACAAACTTTAAATAAGAAAGCGAAGGTCATCAGCACAATAAAACTTCCGACGAAACCCCACTCTTCGGACAGAACAGAATAAATAAAATCTGTATGACGTTCGGGAAGAAATTCGAGCTGAGATTGCGTTCCCATACGAAAGCCTTTGCCAAAAAATTTTCCAGAACCGACGGCAATGCGTGACTGGATCGAATTGTAGCCCGTCCCCTGAGGATCTTGATCCGGAGATATAAAAGTGAATACACGATTTCTTTGATAATCTTTCAGGCCGTATTTCCACGCCATTGGAATCGCAATAAGAACCAAAACAGAAATCGCTAAAATAATCGATTTCTTAATTTTTACAAAATAAAGAAGTGTTCCGCCGATCAGTAGCAGCATCATCGCCGTTCCTAAATCGGGTTGTTTCACGGTCAGAATAAAGGGAACAATAATTAACAAACTGGGAATAAAAAGTTCACGTAAACCCATGCCGTAGCCCTGGGGATTGCGATTAACTAGAATGCGAGCCAATAATAGAATCATGCAGAGTTTCATCGTCTCAGACGGTTGGTATCTGAAAAAGCGCAAATCAATCCAGCGCTGGCCTCCGAGCACTACTTTACCTAAAAGATCGGTGTAGACGAGGGCTAAAATATTCAGAATATAAACGACCCAGATGACTTTATTAACCCAAATATAATCAACAAACGTGGCAATAAAAAAAACCGTCCAGCCACCGAGAAGCCAAACAATCTGCTGCACAAATAAAGGTTCCACGGCTTTCGAGTGCGGACCGTGGGTCGCGCTATAAAGATTAAAAAGGCCAATGACATTTAAACAAAAAATTAAAAGTATCAGTCGGATATCTAAACGACTTAAAAAATTTCTTTCCGAAATATTCAGCGATCTAAAAGCCATAATTATTCTCCATCGATGACCTTGATCGGTTTAACGACCGCATGTTTGTCAGCTTTTTTTAGTAATCCTTCAGCAATAACTTCGGGATGATATTTTTTAAAATAAGCTTCAATGATATCGCGCACGACCGGGGCGGCCCCAGGGTTTCCGTGACAGCTATGCTGAGCCAAAACCGCAACGGTAATTTCGGGTTTATCGTACGGTGCCCACGCGACGAACCATCCGTGGTGACGAAGATGCATCGGGCGCGATTCGCAAGCAGCGTAAATTTGATCGGCAGAAAAACTCATCACTTGAGCCGTTCCGGTTTTGCCGGCCATTTGCACTCCGGGAATTTTTAGGCTGCGTGCGGTTCCGGCGGTTCCGTTCGTCACCCGGCGCATCGCTTCTTTAACAATGCGAAATGTTTCCGGGTCTATTTTATAACCGTTGGGTTGCGGAAGTGTGATGTCGCGAACAACTTCAGGGAAACGTTCTAATAAAATTTTTCCTTCGTGATCGATCACTTTTTTCACCAGAAAGGGTTTTACAACTTTGCCTTCCATGCCGATGGTGTTGTAGGCCACGGCCATTTGCAGCGGGGTCACGGTCACGTAACCTTGGCCGATGGCGGTGCTCAGATTTTCTCCGGGCTGCCATTCCTCCCCTAAGGAAGATTTTTTCCAGGCTGAATTCGGTAAGCGCCCAGCAGCTTCTCGGTCCATTTCAATTTTTGTGCGCGATCCTAAACCTAGCAGACTGATATAGTTGTACATTTTTTCGATCCCCAGTTTGATTCCCAACTGGTAGAAGAAAACGTTACTACTTCGTTCAATCGCATCATAAACCGTCACGTAACCTTCACCATTTTTATTATGATCATGGTACCACCGGTTTCCGAAGAAAAAGCGTCCGGGAGCGTACAGAAGGGTTTTGTCGGTGATCACTTTGTCCTGCAGTGCTGCTAGAGCGACAAATGGTTTAAAAGTTGAGCCCGGAGAAAAATGATCTTGAATCACTTTATTACGAAGAGGTTTGAAAGGATCGCTGGTTAGTTTATTCCAAACTTTAATTGAAATTTCTGTCGCGAAATCATTGGGGTTAAAAGCGGGCGTATTCAGCCAGGCTAAAATCTCGCCATTACTTTTCATGGCCACCACCGCACCAATACGGTTTAAACCCGTCATCGATTTATAGGCGGCGTCTTGAATATCACGGTCAATCGTTAAGTACGCGCTGTGACCATGCACTGGTTCAAGGTCTTTAATTTGTTCGCCGTAGATATTGGGAATTTCTGTAATCGTTTCCCGGCCGTGGGCATCGACTTGAATGTAGCTCACGCCATCGGTGCCACGAATATTTTTTTCTAAGTGTTCTTCCAGGCCACTTTTTCCGACGATATCATTTTGTTCAAAGGTCAGAGAATTTTTATACTTTTCGTTCAGCTTCGGAATCTCTTTTTTTGAAATCTCGCCCACGTAGCCAAAAAGTTGGGAGCCGTTTTCATTCAAAGGGTAGTGCCTTAAAATAGATTCTCTGATTTCAAGGCCCGGAGTATCCAGCCGAATACGCTTCAAGCGAAAGACTTGCTCGCGGGAAAGATTGTCTTTCAGGCGAATGGCCGCGAAAGGGCCGTTAGCTCTTTTGCTGCGTTGAATTCTTTCAATCACCTTAGCAGGCTCCAGCCCTAGAATGGGCCCAACGACGTCGGCAAGCTCTTTCATGTTTTCGATGTACTGCGGAGAAATTATAACTTCAAAGCCCGGCAAGTTTTCAATTAAGGCTTTTCCTTCACGGTCTAGTATTAAACCGCGCGGGGCCGAGATCTTATTTTGCTTGATTCGATTTTTTTCGGAGTACTGACGCAGTTCATTTCCCTGAATCACCTGAAGCCAAATCAAGCGTACGAAAAAAATAAAAATGACCGTAACGATAAAAATATACAGCGTTTTGTAGCGGCTTTGAAATTCTCGAGCTTCATCGGGGTTACTGATGTATTGACTCATAATTATAGCTCTTCGTTTTTTTCTGGGGTTTTAGACCAAACATTTTTAGAATAAAAAGTATTATCCAGCCATTCCAGAAAGCGGTAAGCCGGGTAGCTAAAAATAAAATTCATGATGACTTGAATCGTGCGCTCGACAAACAAAACTGAAGTTGGTGTAGTTTCGATCAAGCGGGATAGTAAGACATAGCTGACTTGGAAAATAACACTTCCTAATAAGGTGAAAAAAGAAAAAGAAAGAGAACTGCTCAGCCGCACGCGATCTTTGAAAATGGATAGCAAACTAAAAGTAATAAGTAGCGTGGTCCAGGCCATTTTTAACGGAATTTGTGAAAACCGCGTTAAACAAAAACCCAGAAAATAAATATAAAATACCGAAAAAAGTGGAGTCCATTTTAACGAAATGAAAAAAATCATCAAAAGCCAAAGTTGCGGCGATGGAACAAAGCTAATTAAATTAGGCCAGAAGCTAGTTTGAAAACCGCAGACAAGAAAAAACACTAAACTAAAGGAAAGTATTTTTAAGTAGAAACCCACGCGCAAAGATTTCATTGTTGCCCATTTTGACTAGTGGTTTGCGTGTCCGTGCTTTTTTCAAGGAAATTTTCTAAAGCGGCATGTTTAACAATAAAAACTTCCTCGACTTTATTGGAATCGACAACAGGTTTGATTCCAATAATCAGCGAGGCACTTTTGGTTTTACGCTCGATATTCGTCACGACGCCTAACGGGAAACCTTTCGGGAAAATATTATCTAATCCACCGGTCACGATAAGATCGCCAATTTTGACATCTTCCGTGCGCTCTACATATTGCAATACGCAGGTGTCTTTATTGCGCCCCTCAACAATTCCGTGGGATCTGGTTTTTTGAATCAGGGCATCGACGACGGAATAGCGATCCGTAATCAACATCACGTGAGATGTAAAATACTGCGGCTTAAAAATATACCCGACAGCACCGGATACGGTCAACACCGCTTGGCCTGCACGAAGCCCATGTTTGATGCCTTTGTTAATCGTGATGGTGTTATGGTCAGCGACAAGATCCCGGCCAATGACTTGCCCCGGAATCAGTTCCATCTTCGTGTTGTTCTGAAAATCAAGTAGGGTTCGTAGGCGCTCAAGCTCATTTTGATTTTCTGAAAACTGATTTAGCCTTGTTTTAAGTTCATTATTTTCTTTATTTATGCGCGCACTTTCAGCTTTGATATTTAGTAAATTAATATATTCAGCCGTAGTTCCACGGACGCCTTGACTCAGACCAGAAAAAAAATTTTGAATCGACTGCGCCAGAAAGCTAAAGGGCTGCGTAAACCAGGCATTCTGAACTTTTTTTTGCTCCATGTTAATCGAAATCAGCGGCAGCGAGAGAATGAATAGCAGAATCACTATTTTTTTGAAATTAAAGTTTAGAAAATTCAAAGTGGGGATCTCCTCCGGATAGCTGCCATTTAGCTTCGAATTAACGATAGCAAAATAAGTGCATAATTCAAGCTCTACGAAGCTATCAAAGACAAAATAATCCCTTGAAAAAAAAATTGAACTGTGAGCTCATATCAACTCCGTAGATAAATTAATAAGGAGTTTAGCTCATGAAATCGTCTCGCCCGGCATCAGCCATTGATAATATTAAAAAAGGTTTATCTGAAAAAGGAATTTCATCTCGAAGCATCGTTGCTTTTTTGATTTTTGGTATGATCGTTCTGGTGTTCGTATTATCCGATTTATCAGGGCGACGCGGGGGTGGTCATTCGATGAGCTCAGCGGCCGAAGTGAACGGGCAAATTATTTCTATTCGTGACTTTCAAGATGAAGAAAATCGCTTGTCTCAGTATTACGCGCAGCTTTTTGGCGGGCAATTCGATATGGGTTCGCAGAAAGCGCTTCTTCGGGGCGAAGTGATGAACACACTGGTGACGAAAGCTTTAGCTTCTCAAGCCGCTGAAAAAGAGGGCATATATGCCACGGATGCTGAGGTTAGACACACAATTACCGAAGATATTCCCGTTTTTCGCAAAGACGGAATTTTCCAATCGGATTCCTACAAGGCGATTCTCAGCGCGAACAAATTAACTCCGGGTGAATTTGAAAATAAATTAAGACAGGATATTGTTACGCAGCGCTCGCGCCAACTTTTTGAAGCGGCGATGGGTGTTTCAGAACTTCAGAAAGCAGCTGAATCTGACTTAAAGACAATTCAGCTGAATATTCAGTATGCGGTCTTAAATCCTTCCGAATTTGCCAAAAGTCACACGGTGACGGCGGAAGTTGCTAATAAAAAAATGGCCGATCCTCTTTTTAAGAAAAAGGTGGAAGAGTATTTTAGTTCCAATAAGGCCGAATTTGAAGTCAAAGAGCAGATAAAAGCATCCCATATTTTAGTTCGTGCCGTGATGACCGATGAGGGCGGAGTCAAAAAAGCTCAAGATAAAGCGGAAGCTATTTTGAATCGTTTGACTAAAGAAGATTTCGGAAAAGTGGCCGCTCAGGTCAGCGATGACCCAGGATCTAAAGTCAAGAATGGTGATTTGGGTTATTTCTCACGCGGTCGAATGGTGAAAGAATTTGAAGACGCGGCCTTCGCACTGCCTGTTGGAAAAGTTTCTGGCCTAGTTAAAACTCCGTACGGATTTCATATTATCAAAGTGATGGATAAAAAAGCTGCGGCACCTGCCAACTTGGAAGCAGCAAAAAATGAAATTGCTAAAAAGCTAATTCAAAATGAAGAGTATTCGACCATGATCAAATCGGTTGAAGCGGCCTTAGCTGCTGGGAAATCGGCAGAAGCTGAGCAGATTATCAGCCAAAATAAGTTAACTTGGAAAGATTCCGGAAACTTTGATTTAGCTGCGGAGACTGTCCCGTCGATAAATTCGACACAAGCTTTAAAGGTAGCTTTAGAACTCAATAAAGCAAATCCACTAGCAAAAAAGTTAATTCGCGAAGGTGAAACGCAATACCTTATTAAGCTAAAAAACTCAAATTCAGTGGCGGGAAAAGCCGTTTCTTCAGCTGATGCGGATGTGATCAATCGTCAAAAAAGTTCGGAAGCTTACCGCTTGTGGATTGAAGATTTTAAAAAGACGGCAGACATTGAAACCAATACTGCCTTGATAAAAGATGTTCAGTAAGAAAACTGCGGCGCTGGTAAAAAAATCAGATATTATTTTTGTTCGGCGCTATCCTTTTTATTGTTCTATCAAAAATAAAGCGAAAAAAAAGATTCCTGCAGTGCAAGAGTCTTTTTCATTTGAAGTCACCGTCTCAACGTCGGCTCCGCTGAATAAAAATACCGGAATGACTGTCAACCTTGTGCAACTGGATCAGATCG
>JAYTHR010000023.1:0-2072 GCA_043732425.1 Bdellovibrionales bacterium | reverse complement strand
CCTTCATCTGCTCTTTCAGAAGGTCGCCTAATCGATTATAATGTTCTTTTTCTCGAAAAAAATCTGTTTTATTGGTTGTCAGACAGTTGATAAAATCTTCTTTAAGGGTCGCCGACGGAATTCCGTTCATGGCTTCCATTAAGTTTTCAAAGTTATTCAGACCATTCGAGCGCAGCACTTTTCGCAGGCGATTATTCAGGAGTGAATAATTTTTTTCATTTTCCGGTAAGTGAATACCAGTGAACGAAAATATAAGCTGCGCGAAGAATTCGAATTGCTTCTTCGTGACTTCATCAAAGCCCAAGTTTAGTTTTAGTGCGGCACTCATGCTGCAATGTCTTTTTTCACGGGGCTTGCAAAGTCTGAAAATTGACCAGCGCCGTGGTTGTGACTCAACTGAATACTGGTTAGGTCTAGAATAAGGTAAGTAAATCCATCCCCCAGCACGGCAGCACCTATATACTCGGGTCGTTTTTGAACATCGCACAAAGGTTTAACGACGGCTTGCGCCTGATTTAAAACTTCGTTGCAAAGGAAAGCTGTTTGTACTCCGTTAAGTTCGTAAAGAATAACGACGTAATGGTCTCGGCTTTCGCTTTTATGTTCGGTCGCTAAAAAATTATTTAAGTTAATCACTGGAATTGGCTTCACAAGGTGGTTTAGATAAATGTCTCCGCTCGGAGAAAAAGTCAAATTTTTGCTCGTGATTTGAATGATCGATTTGATATTCGAAATCGGCACGATAAACTTCGACTTATTCACTTCGAAAACTATCCCGTCAATTAATGACGTCGTCATCGGAAGGTACATAAGAAATTTGGTTCCGACACCTTTTTTACTTTTGATAACAAGTTTTCCCATCATTTTTTCGACGGTGGTTTTCACCACATCAAGACCAACTCCGCGGCCTGAAATATCGCTGATTGTTTCTGAGGTCGAAAAACCTGGTAATAAAATAAAGTTTTGAATCTGCTCTTCGCTGTAGTCTGAAAATTTTGCGGTCTCCGGAATCAGTTCCTTCATTTTACTTTTTAAAAATATTTTTTCCGCATCTAATCCACGGCCGTTATCATCAATTCCGATGACGACTTGTCCTGAAAGATAGTAAGCTTTGATTTCAATTTGGGCTTTTTCAGTTTTACCCGCAAGTTCACGGTCTACGGCATTTTCAATTCCATGATCGATGGCATTTCTCACCAAGTGAATCAAAGGTTCGCTCAAGGCGTCGAATAAAGAGCGGTCAATCTCAGTTTCTTCTCCAGATATGGTAATGACTACATTTTTATTCAGCTGTACGGAAAGGTCTCTGAGTGTTCGTTGCAAGCGCTGAAGTAAAGGCTGAATTGAGGTCAAACGTAGACCCAAGGCTTTATCATATAAGTCTTTGATGATGAAATCTAAACTTTCAGAAAGTTCAATGGATGTCGAATCATTGAAATTCTTCAATAGATGTTCTTTCATTTGATTCTTGATGACAACCACTTCACCAATCGTGTTGAAAATTAAATCTAAGCGGTCGTTATCCACTTTAACCTGAATATTTGATTTTTTGCTTTTCTGACTTTGCTGCGACGGCTGGGCCGGTGCAGCTGCTGGCGCTTTTTCTAACGCCACCTCAGCAATTGACTGAGGTGCATTTTCAGATTTCGTTTCCAAAGAATTCTCAGTTTTTGAAGGGACTGATTCGTTGACGTGAGTTTCCTCGAAAGCATCTTCATTGAAATTACGTAGTTTTTCCAAGTGGTTTGAAGGATCCCAAGTCGATTCCATTCCGGATAACTGGGCGATAAATTCGACCCGCAGAAGATCGCTGAATTCTAGGAATAACGAAATGATTTGTTTGCTAAATAATTCGCATTTATTTTTGTACTGAGATAAGAAGTCTTCAACTTTATGCGTGTAGGATGAAATTTCGCCTAAACCAACTGCGGCTGAGCCACCTTTTATGGTGTGCGCGATTCGAAAAAGTTCATTCACGTTTTCATTATTAATTTGTTCGTTATTTAAAAGAACCGATTCAAATCTTTCGATGAGATCTAATGATTCTTTGTAAAAATCGCCCTGTAATTCTT
>JAYTHR010000022.1:0-2074 GCA_043732425.1 Bdellovibrionales bacterium | reverse complement strand
ACAACGAAGAAGACGCCGCAAAAAGTTATGTCATCATTTACTTCTTAAAAGGCTACAAAATCTCGAAGACCACCTACGCCACTTTCATTGGGGATGCTTTATTTAGCTCAATCGACGTGGCGTCCATAAACTTAATGCCAGTCGGTACCATTCCTTTTAAGAATTTTTTCGATAGGGTCGATAAAATAATTCCATTTGCGTCCCTGGTTAGCGCTCCGATTTCTGCTTTAGGTTACCTCCAAAATGTTGCGGTTGGTGTACTAGGTCAGTTTGTCGGCGTTGGCGTACAACGAATTATCGTTACCAACGACCATGTCATTTTAGAATCCGGAATCGATATGAAGAATCCTGATAAGGCTCGTTTTTCGCGTAAAATTTCCCTTACGGGTGCGGCTGAATAGGTCATTCAATTTTTCGAAGCATGAAAAAAAGTTCTTTGGGGAATAGGTTTCACTGTTCTTACTAGCGATCAAGCCGAAACTATTTCTGTTCAACAGTCCGATTGAATTTTTGCTTTACCATAATAGCTAGTAGAATTAAAATTAAATTCAAATAAGTGATTAAGCTAGTATCTTGGTCTTTAGATAGAATTGTCTTTTCCGATAAAAGGACCTGCGGAAATCGTTCCAGGAGCCGAGACAAGATTCCAGCGCAAAAATATGAAAATTTGTACATTAGAATTTTTTGTGTTACTTCTAAGTAACATTTGAACCTTTTAACGAAATGATGCCCATGAAACGATTTATTGTAACGGCAATGTTGCAAGATGTTAGTAACGAAGAAATTTACGATGAGTTAGATCAAGCCATGATTAAAGAAGATGGCTATCCGTATATTACGGCTGAAAATGAAAAAATGTATGCCCTACTGCCAGATATGTTCGAATTCGAAACTGAGGAATCGGCAAAGCAATTATTAGGAATTATTAAATTAGTTTGTGCTCAAATAGAAAAAAAACACGGCTTGAAACCAACTCCTATTATTATTTCAGAAGTGAGCGAAGTTGAATTTTCAAACCTGGAAGAGTTAAGCGACGAAGACTTTCAGGCTCTCAATTGAAATAAAGTTTGCAAGTCATCTATATAGTCCCAAGTTGATACAAAGACGGAAGAGTCTTAGATTCTTCTTGAGCAATAGGTCTACTCACACTGACATGATGCGATCGCAATTGATAAAATTAGATATGCAAAACACGCTAGAATTTAAACGCGCTCGAGCTAAATCTGGATTTTTTGCTTTACTTAGTCTAAGTATTCAAATGGGTTGCGTGGGTGTAGGCTCGGGTTCGGTACCAAGTCCGAGTAGCGCGAATCTGACTGCGGTTGAACAAGCTCTTGCCGGTGGTGGCACGGCGGCTCTACCGAATTTTTCAAGATCGGCTCAGCTGAGTACTTTTTTATCTTTGCCGGCGGGGTGTGGTCGCCTCAGTTTTCTTCCGAATTTAACTTATGACAATTTGTATGCGACGACTCCGCGGCGCTGAGATCTTTACTTGCCAGGAAATAATTCCTAATGCGCGGGTTCTTTGGTTCAAAACGTGACGGGCAGTGGTTCTGCCTACAGATTTGATATCAGCTTTTAAGAAAGACCACGATGGCCTCCGTCAATTCATTGATGTTCTTAAAGATACTAAACACGACATGAAAGAGCGTCACAGGGCCTACGAATTATTCTTAGCCCTACTTAAATCCCATACCGAAGCTGAAGAAAATGCAGTTTATAAAGCTTTCGAAAGTAAATCGAAGTTGAATTTAGTTCTTCGCATCGAGGATGGTTTTGTTGAACATCAAGTCGCTAAAGCTGTTATGGCCCGCATGGAAAAAGCGAAAGACTCAAAAGTATGGATTGCTCATGCCAACGTACTTGCCGAATTGGTCGCCCACCACTTAGATGAAGAAGAAGAACAAATGTTTCCGAAGATGCGCCAGCAAATTTCAAGAAAGCTGGAAGCCGAAGCTATCATGACTTACCTTCAGCTGCACACGAAGACTCAGAAAAAAGTCACGAAGAAAAACGCGGGAATTATAGAAATAATGCAAAATAATTAACACGTTTTTAACACCCGCTATTTTTC
>JAYTHR010000021.1:0-7163 GCA_043732425.1 Bdellovibrionales bacterium | reverse complement strand
AAGTAATATGAAGAATTAATTAAACGGAGTAAATATGGCATCGAAAAAAGCAGGTGGTAGTACCAAGAATGGTCGGGACTCACAGTCGAAAAGCTTGGGTGTGAAGCGTTTTGGTGGTCAATTAGTTCAATCAGGAACAATCATTGTTCGTCAGCGCGGAACTCAGTTCCAAACTGGAAATAATGTTAAAATTGGTCGTGACCATACAATTTATGCTGTCATTGAAGGTCACGTTAAATTTGAAAGATTTTCGAAAGAAAAATTTAAGATTAGCGTTTACCCAAAAACAGCGTAGAAGAAAAACAAGATTAAAAAATAAGATTAAATTGTTATCTTGTAAAAGGAGCCAGCAGGCTCCTTTTGTTTTGATAAGTGAACAAAAACTAAAGAAGTAAACAAAGCATGAAATTCGTAGATGAAGTAAAAATATCGATATCCTCTGGCCACGGTGGCCCAGGAAGTGTCAGTTTTCGACGTGAATCAGGAGCCCCTCGCGGCGGTCCCGATGGTGGAGACGGCGGTAAGGGCGGCGATGTTATTTTTAAAACCTCACGACATATCAATTCCCTTGTCGACATTAAATCTTTTCGTAAATACCGCGCCGATAACGGCGAAGCGGGCGCGCGCGACAACTGTTACGGCCAGCACGGAAAAGATTTAACGATCATTGTTCCCGAGGGGACAATTATTCGAAATGAAGACGGTGAAATTCTTTACGATCTAAATAAAAATCAGCAGATTACTATTCTTCGCGGCGGTCGCGGTGGAAAAGGAAACACTTTCTTTAAGAACAGTGTCAATCAAGCCCCCGAACATGCTCAGCCCGGTGAAGAAGGTGAACATTTAGATGTCACTTTAGAATTAAAACTCATTGCAGACGTGGGAATCATTGGCTTTCCTAATGCCGGGAAATCCACTTTTATTTCGCGTGTTTCAGCAGCTAGGCCAAAAATTGCCAACTATCCGTTTACGACGTTAACTCCACAGCTCGGGGTTGTAAAAGTAGGCGAGTACAGTAATTTCGTGCTGGCAGATATTCCGGGATTAATCAAAGGGGCCCATCTTGGAGTCGGTCTTGGAATTCAGTTTTTAAAACACATCGAGCGCACGCGCTTGTTTGTACATATAGTTGACGTCAGTGGCCTCAGTGGTCGCGAACCCATGGTTGATTTTGAAGAAATCAATTTCGAATTAAAAATGTATGACGAAATGAACAAAGAAAAAGAAGAGTTTTTCCCGCTTACATCGCGCGAACAAATTGTCGTCTTAAATAAAATAGATCTTTTGGGGTCTGACCAAGTTGAAAAACTGAAGATTCAATTTAAAAAGAAATTTAATGTTGATGTGTTTGCTATTTCAGCCGTGACCGGAAAAAACTTACAAGAATTTTTAGGCTACGTGGCTAATAAAATACTTAAATCTAAAGAAGATGAGTCCGACGCGAATACAATTGCTGAGACTTTATAAAGGATAAGAAAATGAAAGTTGGAATCTTCGGAGGAAGTTTTAATCCTCCACATAACGGTCACGTAAATAGTCTAACAACCGTTCAGAAAAAAATGGGCTTTGATTTAATTCACATCATTCCCAACAGTCAAAACCCCCTAAAAATTCCGATGGATGGTCCTGCAGATGAACATCGGTTAGAAATGTGCAAGCAAGCTTTTGCTTCGTACGGAAAAGCCTTTCAGGTGGACGATGTCGAGCTTAAACGCGGGGGAAAAAGTTATACAATTGATACCGTTCACGACCTATTGAAAAAATACAAAAGTAGCGAATTATTTCTCATTATTGGCGCAGATAATTTCGAGACATTTTCGCAGTGGAAAGACTATAAAAAGCTTCTGGAACTGGTTAACATTGTCGTCACGACGCGCCCAGGTTTTCAGATTCCCGAAAACGAAAAAGAATGCCCAGACTACCTTTCGACATTCATTGCAGATAGCGACTTCGGAACCTTAGAACTGACCACCGGCCGGTCGATTGAGTTTATTACTTTAAATGATCTGGATATTTCCTCGTCTGAATTAAGAAAAAAGCTAAGACTTGGACGCCCGACCGAAAAATTTTTACCGCTGGCTGTTGAAAGTTATATCAAAAAAAACAATCTTTACCGGTTATCAAAAGAAAAAATCTCGGATTATAAAAAGTTTACTGAGTTTTGTGCCCAAGTTCTTTTCGACAAAAAAGCAATCGCCGTCCGGGGCTTTAATTTAGAAAGTCTGTCGGCAATGTCTGACTTCACCGTGGTCGCTTCGGGAACTAGTACTCGTCACGCGTCGTCGATGGCGGAAAATTTAGTAAAAGCAGTTAAAGACGAGTTCAACATTTATCCACTCAGCGTTGAAGGTGTGGATGAAGGTCGCTGGGTTGTCGTCGATTACGGAAATTTGATTGTTCACGTGTTTTATGATTTTGTCCGCCAAGAGTACCGCCTCGAAGACCTATGGAAAGACGGCGCTGAGCTTTCCTTAAAAGACGCTCAGAAAAAATAATTCATGAAATGGGTTTTATACGACTTCAAATCAGCGAAAGAAGCCTGGTTTGAAGAAGCAGAAGCTTTATACCTAAAAAAAATAAATCATTATGAAAAGTTTGAGATCCAACATCTTAAAACTAGTAAATCTGATCGCGAAAATGCTGCATTCAAACTTAAGTTCGAGGAACAGCAGCTACTTGAAAAGTTAACGAGCGATGATTTCATTATTGTATTTGATGAAAAAGGTCGAAGTCATGACTCTATTTTGTTTTCAGAAATCGTGAAAAAATCGACGGACTCGGGGAAAAAAAGGGGCGTCCTTATTATTGGCGGCGCTTTTGGACTGAGTGATGCCATTAAAAAAAAAGCAAATGTAACGATTCGACTATCTGACCTAGTTATGAATCATCTCATTGCCGAAGCAGTAGTTCTCGAGCAGTTTTATCGAGCGCAAACAATAATAAATCGTATCCCGTACCACAACGCTTAAGGCTCGCAGCATCCTGAGATACCGGCCTGACTTCGAACTTGCACAAATTCAACTTATGTTCAGTAAAATATCTCAGTATTTTTATAATCCCACCTGTCTTTGTTGCGGATCTTTTTTTGTTGAAGACCATTTGTTTTGTAGTTTTTGCTTCGATAAAAAAATTGGATCTCGACTTGAACTAAAAAAAAATCAACTGCCTTTAGGCATCAGCCCGTATTCAATATTTGACTGGAAGCCTGGGGAAAGTGATTTGCTTTCTGAATTAGTTTACCGAATGAAATCAGATCGCTGTGTAAAAGCGTGGAATTTTTATGGTTTATTGGCAATCAAGGCGCTTAAATACGAAGTTGATTTGACCCAAATCGATTATATTATTCCAGTGCCGGGTTCCAAGAAATCTTCCGTACATGGAGCTATTTTTTCACAAATTGTGGCTAACTTATTACAGAAGCCTATGCTCGACATCTTAGTAAAAGTGGCTGATTTAGAAGATCCTAAAGAGCAAAAAACAAAAAATGTTGCCGAGCGAAAGCAGTCCACAATTCAAATCTGTGAACATATTACAAAAAAGGGACCTCTGCCTGATTTAAATGGAGGTAAGCTTCTTGTGGTAGACGACATTGTTACCACGGGCAGTAGTTTCAAACAGGCTTTAGATGTTTTAGGTGGCTGTCAGGAATCGATCTTTCTCAGTTTGTTTTATCGAACAAAGAATAAATAAGGGGTACTTGTTTCCGCTGCAGTATTTGTTATATTACGCGACATGCAGGTTGCTTTCAAAATATACTTTCTTATTATTTTCCTTCCGATGATTTCATTCGCGAAACCGGTGCCAAAAGTAACTGCTAAGAATCAAGCTATGGCTATCATCGATCGATTTTCAAAAGCGAAAAATATTTCAGCGCACATTGAAAAAGTTGACGAAAAGCCAACCTTAGGAAGCAAAACGATCAGCACCGGATCTCTGAAGTACGCTGGCGGGAAGTTTTATTTACAGCTGAATGCTGATCAAAAAACAGAACTCTTTTTTAAAAACGGAAAATTAACTTTGGTCGACTACCCCGATCTTGAGCTTGATAAAAACGGAGTCCGCAAAGTGACACACATATCTGATAAAACCCCGGCTTTCCTAAACAGTTTGATAAACCTTTTTTCAAATTCGAAATCATTTTTTAAGCAGTTTAAAATAATGGATTCGAGTTCAGAAAATGGCGTGCTAACTTTAAATTTAAAGCCGTCCTTATCCAATTTGAAAAAATTTAAAATTGAGTTAAGCACTACCAATAAAACAATAGATAAAATTGAATTTACGGACGACGTCGATACGCAAACAACAATTAAGCTAAGTGATTTCGATTTAGAAAAATCTATACCGAAAGCAACGTTTGAATTTAAAGTCTTAAAATCAGATCAAGAGGTCACGCAATGAAGTTAAGTGGAAATCTGGAATCAACAGAAAAAAACAAAGTGCATTTTATTAGTTTAGGCTGCCCTAAAAACCTGGTGGATAGCGAAATTATGGCCGGGACACTGATGAAAGACGGCTACGAAGTTGTCGCTGACGCCGAAGGTGCGGATACCGTTGTAATCAACACCTGCGGGTTCGTTGAGGATTCAAAAAAAGAATCAATTCAGCGAATTTTAGACATGGCTCAGTTAAAGCAAGATGGAAAAATTAAAAAGATCGTGGTGGCGGGTTGCCTGACACAAAGATACAAAACAGATTTAGTCGAGGGGCTTCCGGAAGCTGACCTTTTTATTGGCTCTGGTGAGTTTCAAAACATCAGTAAAATTTTAAAAAATCATCAGGCCGGTGAAAAAAAGAAAACGTTCTTTAATCTACCAACTTATCTGCAAGAAGACTCAACTCCGCGAGTCAACTCGCAGCCGAAGCATCGCGCTTATTTAAAAATTTCAGAAGGCTGCATGAAGCGTTGTGCGTTTTGTGCCATTCCGTTAATTCGCGGAAATTTGCAATCTCGCAGTATACCAAACATTGTGAATGAAGCTAAATTGTTAGCCGCAAGCGGTGTGGAAGAATTAATTATCATCAGTCATGACTTCACGGATTACGGTTGGGATTTAAAAAGAAAAAATAATGAGGCGATTGAAACTCCCGTCGAACTATTACGACAGCTAGGCGAAGTTGCGGGCATTCGTTGGATACGACTTCTTTATCTTTATCCGGATGGAATCTCTGACGAAATGATTGAACTTATTAAAAACAATCCGAAATTTGTTCGCTACTTTGATATGCCACTACAGCACATCAACAACAGTGTACTTAAAAGTATGAACCGAAAAATGACCCGTGAAGAAATCGTCGAAGTTTTAGCAAAAATAAGAAAAGAAATTCCTGATGCCGTTATTCGCACACAATTCATCGTTGGATTTCCGGGCGAAACGAATGAGCAATTCGAAGAGCTTTTAGAATTTATTGCCGATCAAAAATTTGATCGCGTGGGCTGCTTTAAGTACTCTCCGGAAGAAAATACTCCGGGTGGAAAAATGGGAAATCAGATTGACCAAAAAATTAAAGATTTTCGACATGACGCCCTTATGGAAGTTCAACAAAATATTTCTCGTGACAAGCAACGAGCTTTTATCGGGAAAACTCTAGAGGTTGTCGTTGAAGGCTTTAGTGAAGAAACCGAATTGTTGCTGCAAGGTCGAATGTCTCAGCAGGCGCCGGATATTGACGGCGTTGTTTTAATAAATGATGGCCTGGCTAAAGTAGGTCAATTTGTGAAAGTAAAAATCACAGATCACATGGAATACGATCTGATCGGAGAAATTGTTGAATAGCCTGGGCTCAATTGCTGTTTTTGATTTAGCAAAAATCGGCACGGCCTATCTTATTATTAATTCATTTGTCGATGAGGCCGTGATCCAAGTTTTCGAAGTCAGCCCCATTGGTGGCCGAGCAGTTCTTATTTTAAGATCTGCAGATTCAATGGCCTTAGAGTTCGCTTACCGACAGTGTCTGACTCTTCACAAGGCGGATATTTTAAATCATTCTTTTATCCCTCAATTAGATGAAAACATAATGTCGTGCTATCTGAGTCAAAACCACCCCACACTGAAAAAACATCTTTTTGTAGCTGAGGAACATTTTTTATCGACCGCATTTAACATCGCGACATCTTTAACGGAAGAAGCATTTACATTAATTGATTTTCGCGTGGTTCGCACAGATCCACCGAACATCATTATCACGTCTTCAGATGATTCCATCGAGCGCCTGAATTTATTTATGCAAAAAAATAATTTGCTAAAGGCGACATTGATCGCCAATGTTCAAAAGCCCCTACAGGCTTATTTTCAAATCATAAAATAAATTTTTTAAATTAAAAAAGAAGCGGGAGATATTTTTTATGGCCTACATACTTTTTGACGACGGAAAAAAAGTAGGTGAAATTTCCGACTGGAGTGTCGCGACTAACGAGCCGGTCTATAAAAACGTTTTAGGTAAGATCGTTTTATCAGTACCCGCAAACAAGGAATGCACTTTTGTTTCCCCGAAGCCCGTAAAGCGAAAATCTCAGTTAGTCGTTGTTCAAGAGGGCCTTCGCAGAATCACTTTGCAAATTAAGTCTGTTAAAGGGGCCACATTTGTTACGGCCCTGATCATTTCAGATGAAATGATTAATAAAAATTAGAACTTTATAAACTGGTTTCATGGCGCGACTAAATTACTAAATAGCGATGCAGCGCTGAATTTGCTCGAGATATTTCGATGAATAATCTGACTTTTCATCGATTAATATTTTAACGGCTTTTCTTAATTCCAAGGCGTATTTTTTGTCGAGCTGGCAGGCTTCTTTAAAGGACTCTAACGCTTTATCGCTATTTTTATCTTTGAAGTACGACCACGCCATTCCCGTCAAAGCGCGGGCGGATTTAGGACTAATTTTTAAAGCTTTCTGAAATTTTTCTGCGGCTGAAGCCCACTTTTTTTGCATGAAAGAAATTTCAGCCTCGCAGGTGTGCGCCATTTCTGTTTCTTTTATTTTCAAAGAAGAAGAAAAGTAATTTGCAGCTTCTTTTAAATTTTGTTTTTCGCGAGCAGCTATTCCTAAATAGATATCAAAGAAAGGACTTTTCTTAAGTCCTAAACCTTTCAGGCAAATGGGTTCCGCGTCTGAGTAGCGAGCATCCAGGGTCGTGACCGCGCAGAGATCTTCTTCCACGCCC
>JAYTHR010000020.1:0-2083 GCA_043732425.1 Bdellovibrionales bacterium | reverse complement strand
GACTGAAAATAATGATCTTGAGCTGGTAAAAAATGCTTTATTAACTTTAATCTTAATAGATAAAATGGACGTTCCAAGAATCGGGCTCAGCACACTAGCTGATAGTTATGGAAAAAATAAAGCACTTTATAAAAAAGCCGCGTCAGCCATCCAAACAGAGAAAAATAAAAATTTACTCAGCGAGCTTCTTGAAACTATGGATAGCTTTGATGAAAACGGGAACGGTTAAATCCCCGCCTTGTGACGATCTTTATCATCTAAAACCGATTGGACTCCGCCTTTTAAGGCAGGACGGTACGCTAAGTGATTGATGTCGTAAACAAAGTTAGCGCCATTTAAACCCGGAGTTTGCCACTCAGGCCCAAGGCGAACGGCATCTACCGGACACGCTTCTTCACAGAACCCACAGAACACGCAGCGAAGCATATCAATTTCATAACTGATCGGATATTTTTCCACTTGAGCATCCGGATGTTCGCTAGCCTTGATCGTGATGCACTCTGCCGGGCAATTTGTTGCACACAGCATGCACGCCGTGCAGCGAATAGAACCATCTTTTTTGACAGTTAAAACATGATTCCCTTTAAAACGTGGAGAGTACTCATACTTTTCTTCCGGGTAGTTCAACGTAATCATTTTCTTTTTATTAAAAAGATTCGTCAGAAGATGTTTTAACGTAATCCCTAAACCGGTCATAATATCTATGAAGTACCACTGCTTCGATTCTTCTTTTTGTTTTACTACTGACATAAGTATCTCCGTATTGAAGCCTTAATTATAAAGGGCCCCGATTAAATAAAAATTCATTCTTCGCACGACGCTCCAGTTCAACTTGATCCGGTCGCTGATTTTCAGAAGTCAGTAAATCTTCATAATTCATTGGTTTGATCACTAAGTTATCGCCGGCGAAAAGGATGGCCGCTTCACTCAGAGTTAAGGCCTCGCTAACGACTGTCGTCACTTTTTTAAAAGTCTGTGCACGGCCAGAAAAGTTAACGAACGTACCCGCTTTTTCAACAAACGTTTTTAACGGAATTAAAGTGATCTGATTTGAACCTTTGTAGGATTCAAGTTTCGGAACTTTCGCTGAACTTAGATAAATCAAATGTTCCGCTTGCGTAAAAAGCTGAATTTTTTGATCTAAATCTGGATACACAAAAGTATTTTCCGGGCCCGCGACCATTAAGGTTTTAATTTTTTTAGATTTTAAACCTTCTGCTAAGTCGGCCCATTTGTTTGTAATTCCGTGCTTCTTAAGAACGGCGACTAAACCCATCGTGTTTGGATTCTTATCACCGCGAAGTAAAATTCCATCGAAGCTATCAATCGTTTCGACGTTGTTAACCCAGTGATAAATATTTTTATTTTTATAAGTCGTCACAAACGTGGAAACAATCGCTTCGTACTCTTCCACCGTGTGTTGACCCGTCAACACTAAAGCTAATTCATCGGATTTCGCCGTTGCCAATTGCTTCGCAACGTCTTTCGCGGCCGCACCTGGGTGCTGTTCAGGATGCCATGAATTATTGGCATACTTTGTAGATTTAATCAGTCGGTGTCCTACGTTCACGAACTTGTAGGTATCGCGGCCTTCATCACACATCCAGTGGCCATTGACTTCGGCGTTGTGAACGGGTTTAACGCGAAATAGACCCTCTTTATTGAAGTACATTTTGACGTTACATCCTGTCGAACAGCCATTACAAATCGTGTCTGAATTTTTTAAAAACCAAACGCGTTGCTTGAAGCGGAAATCTTTAGAAGTTAGCGCTCCGACCGGACAAATATCAACGGTGTTTAAAGAATATTTATTATCTAATTTTTTACCATGGTGAGTGCCAATTTCAGCGTGGTCACCGCGATTAAAAATTCCCAGTTCATTCGTTTTAGAAACTTCATCGGTGAACCGGACGCAGCGAGAACATAAAATACAGCGTTCAGAATCTAAAACAACTGTTGGACCCAGATCGACAACTTTATGTTTTTTCTGTTTCTTCTCGGCCATTTCGGAATCATATTTTCCGTATTCCATGTACTGATCTTGTAGACCACATTCTCCGGCTTGATCACACACTGGACAGTC
>JAYTHR010000019.1:0-2085 GCA_043732425.1 Bdellovibrionales bacterium | reverse complement strand
GGCCCAAATCGCAACTGGAACTGCCGGATTTTGTTCGACCATCATTTTCGCTTTTTCGATGGCTTCGGCACATTTCTGTAAATCGTTTCCGTGCTCTAATGTAATAACATTCCAACCCAAAGCTTCTAAAGACTTAAAAGTGGGATTCATCGAAAACGAATCCGCATCGATTCTTCCAGTTAATTTAGTGTTGTTATCACTGATGATTAAAACAAACGGAGCCAATTTATTTTTTTGCGCTAAACCCGGAACGGCCGCTAAAGATTCTTTAGCTTCACCTTCCATCGCAGCACCATCTGATAGCACGCAAAATGTCGTGCGATTTGTTCCCGCTAATTTTTCAGCCATGGCCAAACCTTGAGACTGCGGAAAAGCAGACCCTAACGGACCATTACTTAGGTAAACACCTTCCGGAAAACAATGAACTTCTCCGTGACCTGTCAAACCGCTTTCCAGCGAGCGAAATTTTTTAAGCGCGTTAATGTCTAATCCGGCCATGCCGTAATTCGCTTTCAAAGCGTAAAGACCATTTTCGCAGTGGCCGGCATCATTGATGACGTGAAATAAATCGAACCATTTTTTACTTTTCTTTTCGCTGTCATGAAAAATAATTCCGTGTAATGCCGACATCAGTTCTGCTAAAGCAGCTGGGCCACCATAGTGGGAAGCGGCTCCACCCAGAACCGCATTCATGTCCATCAACGCGACCAGTGATCGCGTAGCTTGAGGATCCGCCACCGAAATGGTTTCTTTGTTCTGCAAAGTGATGGTTTTTGCAAATTGTGGTTTTTTATTGTCGTGGCCCGCTAAATGGTTTTTCACTTGAAGTGGTTTGATTTGTGTCATACTTATTTTTTATGTCATCAAACTTATCTATTCAAGAAATCCGCGCTTTACCTAAAGTTGACTTGCACCGCCATTTAGATTGTTCAATGCGTTGGAGCACAATGCTCGAAATCGCAACAACACTAGGGCTTCAATTTCCTAAGAACCCTGCCGAACAGCAGGCTCATTTTTTGGTCACAGAACCGATGGCAAATTTAGGAGCTGTCCTAACCAAATTTTTAACAACGCAAAAACTTTTAGCGTCAGAAGAAATTCTAGAACGCTTAGCCTACGAAGTTTGCGAAGATGCGTTTAATGATGGTGTTCGTGTTTTAGAATTAAGATACGCCCCGACTTTTATTGCTGACGGGCATTCCCATTTAACGTTTGAAAAAATTCATTTAGCGTTACTGAAGGGGATTAAAAAAGCTCAAGCTAAGCTTCCCATGGCCGTCGGATTGATTTGTATACTTCAACGCATCTTGGATTTAAAAACGGTCGATACCGTAACTTCCTTCGCGATTGAACACAAATCCACCTTTATCGGTCTTGATTTAGCTGATAATGAAGACGGATTTGAACCCAAAAAATTCGCTCCGTATTTTATGAAAGCAAAAAATGCAGGACTGCACATCACCGTGCATTCCGGAGAATCTCCAAGTCCGCAGGCGGGCCAGTGGATGAAAGATTCCATTGAGGTCTTGGGCGCCGAGCGTATCGGACACGGCATTCAAGCAATCTTTTTTCCTGAAATCATGAAAATGCTCGTCGAAAAGAATATCCCCTTAGAAGTTTGCCCATACAGCAACTATTTGACTCAAGCCTTTAAAACTCATGCTAGTCACCCGCTTAAAAAGTTACTGGATTCAAAAGTATTGGTAACCTTGAATTCGGATGATCCGGGAATGTTTGCTTCTGTTTTGTCGGATGATTATTTGATTGCCCAAAATTATCAAAATTTAAACTTAAATGATTTCAAACGCTGTAATCAAATTGCATTCGAACACAGTTTTATTGCCGAAAGTGAAAAAGCTAAAGCATGGAACTAAATCAATTCTTTCCAAAAATAGAACCTTTTAAAACAGAATTATTAAAAGTATCAGAGATTCACAATATCTACGTTGAACAGTGTGGAAATCCAAAAGGCCGACCTATTTTATTTTTGCACGGAGGCCCTGGCGGGGGCTGTAGTCCTGATCACCGTCGTTTTTTCGATCCCGAACATTACCGAATTATTTTGTTCGACCAGCGCGGCGCAGG
>JAYTHR010000018.1:0-7201 GCA_043732425.1 Bdellovibrionales bacterium | reverse complement strand
TGATATCCAGCTGCGCGTTCTTCCCTACACTCCGGCAGTTGTGGTGCGGAAAATAAGTGAGCAAATGAAATTTGAAAAAATGAGCTACAGTCTGGTGCCATCATGGTCGAAAGAACCACGGGTTAAATTTGCCAGCTACAATGCGCGATTAGAAACAATTTTAGAAAAGCCAACATGGAAAATACCTTTTATTTCGAAGCGATGCTTAGTTCCGATGAGCTCTTTTGTCGAAGCCATTTACACGCAGGAACTCGCGGGGAATATGGTGCAGTTTTCAAGCCTGCAGAATAATTTTTTAACGGCCGCAGGCCTATGGGATGCCTGGGTAGATCCTAAAACAAAAGCAGAAGTGCATTCCTTCGCCATAATAACGGACGAGCCGCCGCAAAGTATTTTAAATGCGGGTCACGATCGTTGTCCCATTTTTTTAAAAGAAAGTGCTTTCGATGCCTGGTTAGATCAGCGGCAAACAGATGCAATAAGCCTTATAGATTTATTAAAGAACCAGAAAGAAAGTGTTCAGTTTAAAACCGAAATTGATCGTCCTTTAAAAGCCCGATGGCAAAAGCGTCTTCAGGAGCCCTCATGAACGAATTTCCGCCCAACACTACCACTTGGAAAGTAGAACTGATTCCAATTTTTACAGATAATTATATTTTCTTAATCACGAATAACAGCAACACGCGCGCCGTGGTCGTTGATCCTGGTGAGGCTGAAAGTATTCAAAAAATTCTAGTGGAAAAAAAACTAGTTTTAACAGAAATCCTATTGACCCATCATCACCAAGATCATATCGGCGGCGTCGACACGTTAAAAGAGCAGTATCCCGCGGCGAAAATCTATGCGCCATTAAAAAATAAGGCTGAAATTCCCGGAGCCGATTTTTACGTCGTGCACGGGCAAGTTTTAAATATAGGAATTTTAAACTTTGAAGTCCTAGAACTTCCGGGTCACACGTTAGGTCACGTGGCCTATTGGTGCCAGACGGAAAACTGGCTATTTTCGGGGGATGTTCTTTTTGGATTGGGTTGCGGACGATTATTTGAAGGCACGTTTTCTCAAATGTTTGATTCGCTGAAAGTTATAAAAAATCTTCCGTTAGAAGCAAAGGTATTTTGTACCCACGAATATACCGAAACAAATTTGCGATTTTGTGAGCAAATGAATCAGCAAAAAACTCAAACATTAATTGCGCAAGACCAATTGCAAAGCTACGCCGTTGATCTTCTGCAAAAACGCAAAAAGGGATTTCCTTCAGTCCCTTTGCTATTAAAAGATGAAATAAAAACAAATCCTTTTCTAAAGGCGACAAACGTCCAAGAATTTACCGAACTTAGGACTTTTCGAAACAGCTTTAAATAGTTGCTCATCAGGTGTTTATCGCTGACAATTTAAGAATGACGGAAGCTTTCGAATTTTGGCGTAAGTGCAGTAGTTGTAAGAAATCTATTTTATTTAATTCATCGTATTACGAATGCAGTGTCTCGACGTGCACGGGTCTACGAACGGGTTATGTCTTTTGTAGTGTGTCCTGTTGGGAAGTGCATTTACCGGGGGCTAAGCATCGTAACGCCGGCGCTATCGAGAAAAGATCACCGACACTGCAACAGTTTAAATCCATGCCCGCTGAAACGGGGCCGGATAATATGAATAAAGCTAGTGCCGAACCCAAGCGAATTTTAGTTTCAAGTGGGTCGATCACATTGTCAGCTTTGAATCAGTCCCCAAAAACATCTGCAAAATCATCTATGAGTCATGAAGTCTTAGTCGTTGTTTCGAAGATGAAACAATATATTAAAGACTTAAGTGATATGAATACGGCTGAAGAAGTGAATCAAACATTATCCAATAAAATTCGAAGTGAATGTGAAAAAGCCATTGAGAACGCACGACAAGACGGGCGCAAAACCGTGATGTCGCGAGATTTCAAATAACGCGCAAGCTAAATTAAACTGCATAAAAAATAAGTTCATCATAAGAATAACTTATGTTTACTAAAAGTCTTAATTATTCTTTAACAAAGAAATCCTACACATTCGAGTACAGTGCCAAATTGGAACTTAGTCTCATGACAGATAATTTCACTTTTTTAAATTTTCATAAGTACATGAAATTCTTTTACATATTAAATTTGTCTTCAGTGCCATTTTGGGTTTCAATTTTTTTGAACACGATTGTTAAGAAAAATAAACCTATGGAAAGAGGGCTTATGAAATCATCTTTATTAATAGCAGCAGTCATGATGTTTGCAGGATTAGCAAACGCAAAAAACCGCTACATGATCACTTTTAAAAGCGTTCAGGGCTTTTCGGCAATGTCGGAATACTTGAACTTAGAAAACCAAAACGCGGGCTTTAAAGTTCAGCGTTCTTTGAAAAATTTAAATGTCGTGATCGTCAAAGCAAAATCTGCCGAAGCCCTGGCTTCTTTAAAAAATCATCCGGAAGTAGCTTCGGTTGAAGCTGAAACTTTTTATCCAAGCCCAAAACCAATTTATGGTTTCAAACCAGCCCGTGTGGTTCACACGCAAGCGGTTAAACCTCAGTTATGGAATGCGATTGTAGCGCCTCAAGGTGGTGGAACACCAACTTTAGCTGCGGGTCCTAAAACGCCGTGGGGAATTATCGCCGTTCATGCCGGAGACGCCTGGGCTGAATCCAGCGCCGGAGCAAACGCGCGCGTACTTGTGTTAGATACAGGTATTGACGAAGGTCACCAAGATATCAAAGGTAATTTTGAAAAAGGTAAAAACTTTTACGAAAGTGATTCGGGAGCTGTCGATCCTTTAGATTATAAAGATCAAGAAGGTCACGGAACTCACACTTCGGGAACAATTGCAGCAAGCTATAACGAAGCGACTGGTTTCACCGGAGTTGCTCCGAAAGCAAAACTTTTAATGGGCCGTGTTTGCGGAACATTAGGTTGCAGTAACATTGCAGTAAGCGAAGGCATCGACTGGGGTATCGAAGAAAAAGTAGATGTCATCAGTATGTCATTGGGTGGCCCTTTCGGATCAAGTGCCGAGCAACAAGCTGTGCAGAACGCAGAAAATGCAGGCGTCGTTGTGGTAGCGGCGTCGGGTAACGGTGGAAATAATTCCGTTAGTTTTCCAGCGGCCTTTCCCACAGTGGTCGCGGTTGGTGCAATTGATGCAACTTTAAAAAAGACTTCTTTTTCACAATACGGTCCTGAATTAGCCGTCGTGGCTCCGGGGGCCGCCGTTGTATCTACCGTTCCTCGTGGTTCGGGTCGTGAAAGTCACGTGAACTTGTCCATCGCCGGAGTTAAGCATGCGGCTTTAAGTTCTGCTTTTTCTGGAACAAAGTTAGTGCCGACGCCGATCGAAAATACTTTGGTGTTCGCTGGTCTTGGTAAGCCGGAAGATTTTGCAAAAGTGAATGTTCAAGGAAAGTTTGCCTTAGTCAGCCGCGGAGAAATTAAATTTGCGGATAAAATTAAAAATGCAATGGACAGCAAAGCTGTTGGTATTGTGATTTTCAATAATGCTCCGGGTTTAATGCAAGGGGCAGTGACGCAAGATGGAACTGAAATTGATTTTCCCGTCGTGATGATTGAACAAACGGAAGGCCAAGCATTAGTGACGGCCTTAACAAATGGATCCGTCGCCGCAGCGGAAATTTCTACCACGCCAGCCGATTACGCGATGTTCGATGGTACGTCTATGGCCACTCCGCACGTTGCGGGAGTCGTGGCCTTGATTCGCTCAGCGAATAAAAAATTAACTCCGGCGCAAGTGAAAGCCCTTTTGATGTCAACAGCAACTGCGCTGGGACCAAATACGGCGAATGAATACGGCGCGGGATTAGTTCAAGCTGATAAAGCCGTTCACGCGGCAGTCGGAATGTAATTTAAAAAAATTAATTTTTCCGAGACGCTAACAAGTTCATAAAAAATATTAGGAAGGAGGTCATGGATGACTTCCTTTTTTTATTTGTTAAAGCGCTGCAATGACAGCTTTCAACTGGTCTCGCCAGACTCCAAAATAATTTAAATCAGGGACTTCACGGCGAAGAACTACAGATTCACTGATCATATCGTGAAGAGTTTGTCTTTTGCTGGTGAAGGGCTGCATCAAATACCCAATGTAGCAGATGATCATTGAAAGATAAGACGTCAAAAAACGAGTCATCGCTTTTTTAAAAGTCAGTTGCGTTCCTTGATCTTCGCTGACGACCACTATTCCCATCAGCGCTTTTCCTGGAGTTCCGCATAAAACCGAACTTTCGAATATCGGCCGGTAAAAAATAGCAATCACAAAACCAAGTCCGAAGCCAGCGTATGGGTTGCCTAATGAACCTCCGAGTACGAGTGTTGGAATAACTAAAATAAGCCCATCAATAAATGAAGCTGCAAGTCTTCTGAAAAAGCCGGCGTAAATCATGGTGGTTTTCCTTTGGTAAATTGGTTTTAAAATGAGATGGAAAGGCTACCTGAGAAATCTTGGGAATCGACTTTATTATAATACGTATCGATTGCATTTCCTGCTCGATAAATCTTTCCTTCAATCGTTTTAAACTGATTCAAATTATATTGTAAGCCGAACATGACTAAAGGAATTAATTTAAATTGTAAACCAGCCTGGTAAGCCAAACCTTTCAATTTCATATCGGAATTTAATATTCCTCCATCAACTTGCAGTTCATTCAAAAAGCCGTAGCCTAAATAAATTTTTAGGGCCCCTAAAGCATTTATTCCTAATTGTGCGGACGCGGTTTTTTGCGAAAAATTATTTTTTTCACTCAGCGGACTGTAGTCCGCTTTTCCTGCGGAGTAGTCATAAGCTAAATTAAGATCTATTCCCATCATGCTGCGGGTACCAACGCGAAGGCCGTAAACGGGCGAAACCATCGTCAGCTTCGTTTCTGAATTGGCATAATCTGTTAAGCGTAAGGTGTGAGATTTATAGCCAACGGAAGGCTCGAAAAAAATGGATGAAGCCTGAGTGATTGAACAAAAGCAGACTGTGGCCAATAAAGAAAAATGTGAGAGTGTTTTAAATAAAGACATCGGGGCCTCCTGTCTTATTTTACTACGTAACCCAAGGTGTTATTAAATACAAATCCGCTGTGAGCAAGACTATTGTCGGTGTTTTTTGGCACTTAGTCTGATTGTTTGGCTTATCTTCAGTCAAAAGAAAGCCGAAACGCTGTCATGCAGTTTCAACCTTTAAGATTTCTTTTCACTTTTATTATTGGGCTATTTTTTGTAACGGTTAGTTATTCACGAATTTACCCTGTGCGTGAGCCTCAATCTGAGACATGGACGACACCATCTTTAGGTCAGCACAGCAGCTACAGTAGCTTAGGGTACGACGAGAACACTTTTGTAACTCCGGAAAGCCTAAAGCCCGAAGTGGACTTCTGGATCAAAATATACACGCAGTATTCAACGCAGCAAGGTGTCTTTCACTACGCGGGGGACACCGAGCAAATCCTTGGTGAAATTGATTTGTCTGCGACTTACGCTCACGCGAACTGGTCCCTGATTCGCAAAGAAAAAGAAGCGGAATTGATCGTGCGACGTCAGAAACGGTTAATTGCGCAAAAATTTAAAATAAAAGATATTAAAAAGATTCGACTGCAGATGGGCCTGAAAGATCGCATGCAAGATGCGATTCGAATTTCGGGATTGTATTTGCCCATGATGGAGAAAATTTTTAGAGAAAGAAATTTACCTTTGGAATTAACACGGGTAGTTTTCGTCGAAAGTTCGTTTAACATCCATGCGGGTTCCAAAGTAGGAGCTAGCGGGCTCTGGCAAATTATGCCGGTAGTTTCGAAAAAATTTAGCTATATATCCGAATCGCAAGATCTTAGAAATCATCCCGTTTATGCCACGCAATTGGCCGCCCGCATTTTCAAAGAGAACTACCAAATTCTTAAGTCATGGCCTCTGGCCATAACGGCTTACAATCACGGAGTCGGAAGTCTGAGAAAATTAACGAAGAAGTATGACTCGAATGACATCAGCTACCTGATCGAAAACGTCAGCGCTAAAAAAAGTTTTGGTTTTGCGTCCCGCAGTTTTTACGCCACTTATTTGGCGGCACTTTACGTTGAACGAAATGCCAATTTGTATTTCGCTGAGCCCATTTATAAAGAAAGTGAAATGCAAATTAGTTACTTTAAGTTAACAAAAAAAATACCTTATGAAAAGCTACTTTCGTTATTCGATGGGGATCAGCAAAAAGTCAAAGATTTTAATCCCCACATCAAATCGAAGTATTTAAAGCCTGGGCGGATTATTCCGGCACAGGTTATTGTTAACGTTCCGAAAGCGACACCGGTGCGCTTAGCGGAATCTCAAGAAATCAGCTTCTAATTCAACTAGACAGCAGCAGATATATTTCATCTAATAGTTGGTAAGAAAAGCCACTAAGAAAAGCTGCGAAGAAAAGCTGCGAAGAAGGACACCACATGAAAAAAAATCGACGCTGGGTCATTAAAGCGGGTAGTAAAATGGTTTGTGATGGTGGACCACTCTTGATGCGGGCCTGGATGCACCAAGTCTCAGAGCTTCAGAAAAAATATCACGTTGAAGTGATCTGGGTTACCTCGGGGGCCATTGCCTTAGCCGCACAAAAAACAGATTTTAAAAGTCCGCAAAAGACTTTACCGCAAAAACAAGCTCTGAGCGCCATTGGTCAACCTTTGATTATGGATCACTATAATTTAGCGCTGCAAGCAACAAAGCTAATGGGCTCGCAAGTTCTTCTGACGGCGGGGGATATGCACGATCGGTCGCGCCGCCGCAATTTGCAAAACACTTTGAATCAATTACTGAATTGGAAAATTGTTCCAATTTTGAATGAAAATGATGCGGTAGCTACGGAAGAAATTCGTTTTGGTGATAATGATGCGCTAGCATCCCAAGTGGCGGTCATGATGAAAGCCGAAAGACTGATTTTATTAACGGACGTCGATGGCCTTTATGACTCAGATCCTAAAAAAAATTCATCGGCGAAATTAGTGCCGCATTTAAAAAAAGTGCGCCCCGCTGATTTGAAAATGGCGCTGAAGAAGTCAAAATCAAGTGAAGGTACCGGCGGCATGTTTTCAAAACTTCATGCGGCCGACCATGCGGAAAAAAATAAAATATTGACCCATATGGTTCGTGGGGATTGGCCGAACAATTTATTGGAACTAGCCCAAGGAAAAGCGATTGGAACGCAAATTGGCGG
>JAYTHR010000017.1:0-20163 GCA_043732425.1 Bdellovibrionales bacterium | reverse complement strand
CAGTTTTTAAAAAAAAAGGAAAAACGATGAAAAATTTATTACTAGGTTTAGTTGTTTTTGTTACTTCTGTTTTTGGTCACGCTGCGGCCCCTTTATCTCATGAGATAAATAGCTTAGTAACCTGCTCTGTTTCGAATTACAAACCTGTTAATAATTTAATCGAAAGTAATGAAGTGAGTTTTAATTTTACTTGCCAAAGTAGCGAAACTTGCTCTTTTCAAAAAAAAGAAATTCAATTGAGCGGTCTTCGTATCATTCAACTTTTGGTGAAGCCTTTAGATGCCGCTATTTCAAAAGAGGGTAAGGAAATAAAAATTAGTGAAATTCATTTAAACATTAAAAAAAGTTTTTCGCAGCTTATTCCGGACAGCGCCACTTCGGCGTATTTAGTCGGAGAAGCAGCTGACATATTCACCTTGGCGAATATGAACTTATACATCAGCTGTCTTCAGCACTAAATTATTTTAGTTATCAGAAACGCGCAGTATGCGTCCTTTTAATAAAGGAAGGACCGTTAATTTATCGAATGTTGGGTCGTATTCGAATTTGAATTTCGTTATCGCAAAGATCACATCTTCACCGATAACAAGACCCTTAAATGTTCCTAAGTAACGTCCGTGAACTTTAGGCGCATTCAGCACTAACCCATGATAGTCGACAACTTTACGAGCGGCGGCACCATCGGCGGAACTTCCTGCCCAGTCTCCACCAGTGCAGCTAGCTAGATCGGCCGGAGCAACGGGAAGTTTCGTATCTAAATACTTCCAGTTTAAATCAGCTTGTCCATAGCGAAATGTTCCAGCCCGTCGCCCAGCGCACGTCCCGGCCTTGAATGGCCCCGTGTCTTCAATCAAAGCGGGTCCAATTTTATCGCGGTCTTCGTAAATTTTTGCATTCGAAGCTAATTCATCGGCGGCAGTCGGCGCTGAGCGAATTCCCGCGGCGTGATCATCTAAACGGATTTCTAGGTCACGGAGGCCAATAAAAATTCCGCGCGCTGAACTAATCTGTAAATTGGCTTCAATTGGACTGTCGATGTAATTAACCGGACCTGTGATGAAGACCGTATTTTTCGTATGAATTCGGCAGCCTTGAGCATTCGTTTTGATCGTCGCATTATTTAAATGGACCGGGCCCAGTAACACGATATCACCTTCGCACCATAATGTTTTTCCGATCGGATTGGTAAAGTAGAAATCGCCTTGGGGACCCTGTTGCGCAAGTAAGCCACGCACGAAAGAATTAGAGCCTATGCCGTAAGCGGAAACGTCCCACTCGGATTGCAAAAGAACGGCCTCGGGTAAATGGGTGAAGTTCACAATCACTTCCTCTGTCGGAGCGCCAATAAAAACTTCTTGCCGCTCGGTGATTAAGGACGGAAATCCGGTGGCTGATAACGCCTGTTTGATTGTGGAAGACGTTAAATCTTTGGGATTCGTAAGTCCTTTGGGCACGATCAAATTACCACTGACCTGCGCCGATGACCAGGCATCGGCCCGCATCGTGTAGCGTTCGCCGGACAGAAAAAATGGATTTTTATTTCCGAAATCGGTGATCACGTCTCCGTGAATTTGGGCGTGGCACATCAGACACATGGCACCCCGAACAGCCAAGGCGGGTTTTGTGTACGGAGTGATCGAAGAGGATTCGTCAAAAAAACTGTCGGCAGGCACGGCCTTTAATTTCACATCACCACAGGCGACGAAACCAACGGGCAAGGCGAGAAGGCAGATAATGATAGAAAGCGATTTGATCATGGCCTTGTGATACAATTTGGTTTTGAGCATGAATCCCCCATAAATCCATCGGCAGAAAATTCATTTTCAAAAAGAGCTTGACCCGTCATTTTTCGAAATTAGTTTTTTTAGGAAAACCGGTGTTTTTTAGTGTCGAAGTTTTGGATCTTTTTTTATAAAAACTGAATCATGATGAGATTTTAAAAAAAAGAGTAAGTGATTGATCAAATTTAGAATTTTTTACTTAAGCGTAAGATCTTTAGACCTTTGTCTTTTCAGCTCAAATTAAGGTTCGATTTAGAGGCCTAAAACTGAGCAAAAACCCAGACCTTAGTGGGTAAGAATTGTTTCTGAGATGTCCCCCCAAAAATAACCCAGGTAATATGAAGAAATGCGCAACTATTTTGTTCGATTCACCGCTCTATTTTTGCTTCCTACCTTTCTGTACGCCGAATCTGAAAAAAAAACGGATGCCTTTGATTTACCGCAAATTGTGGCAGTTGAGAAAAAAATGTTTGACCCTAAAAGCGATTTCACTGCGACGTTAGGCATTTTACCGTTAGATGCTTTTTACAAAGCGGCCTCTTTGGGTTTTGAATACACGCGGACTCTCAGCGAAAACTACCGCTGGGGCATTATCAATGCGAACGCGGCCTTCACGAGTGATACGGGTTTAAAAAAAGATTTGCTGACTAATTTTGCCGTTCAGCCCCAGGGAATTTTAGATACGATCAAGTATTACGTTTCGAGCGACTTATTTTACACGCCGATCTATGGAAAAAATTTACTTTTTAATCAGACGGTTGTTCGCAGTGAAATGAGCGTGATTCTGAGTGCCGGAGCCGTTCAGTTCAACTCTGGTGGAACCATTCCGATGATTGGAGCCGGTGGCCAGCTTCGTTTTTTTAGCAGTTCAACCTTATCTTATAAATTTGATACGCGTCTTTATTACCATTTTGATTCTACTAAAAATTCAAATTTTATCTTAAATCTAGGACTAGGTGTATCTTTTGATAGTCCTCAAGAACGGCAAGATGATAAAAAACTATAAAACGATTTTCTTAGGGCTTTGCTTTTTACTGAGTAGCCCCATAGCGTCGGCCCAAATGGTGCAACCCATCCTGGGGTGGAAGTATATTCCACAAGACGAAGCTTCTTGGTCGCATATGCAAAATTATTTGCAGAGAAAGTCTTACGCAGATGTTTTTGAAACTTCAGAAAAAATAATGCATTTCACATCCTCTTCTGGCTTACAAAAAGCAGAAGCTCAGTTGATTCAAGCGATCGCGTTGAAAGAAATGGGATATCTAAATCTAGCTTTAGAAAAATTTTTCAGATTGATTCGTGAATTTCCGGGGACGCAAGTTTCGTATCTGTCGTTAGTGCAAGTCGATTCGCTGATCCAGCAAATTCCCTACAACGTTGAAGAATTTCAGGCATTATTTAATCGTGGAGCTTTTAAAGATGTTCCCGAAAGTACGGTGTCGATGATTTCTTACTTCACGGCCTTAGATAACATGGCCAAAAATTATCCAAGTTGGGTCCCGGATCATTTAGCGCGCATCAACACGAAAAGTTTTTGGTATTTTCAACTGCAGTATTTTCATGCAGTTAGTTTAGTTAAAGATAAAAAATTACAAAAAGCCGAAGAGGCCTTCGCAGAGCTTGAAAGTAAAGAAGGCGCTCCGGAAACAATAAAAGAAAATTCAGCTCTGCAGCGCGCGCGCCTACTGGTGACTCGCTTTCAATTCGAAGAAGCTGATAAAATTTATTCTAAATCAAATTTTCTAGGGCGAAATCATGGGCGCATATTGTTTGAAAAAGCTTTCGTCAGTTATAAATTAAAAGACTATTCAACGGCATTAGGTATTTTAAAAAGTTTAAAAGCGCCGTTTTTTGAAACGGCGCCGAACCCTGAGCAAGACCTTCTAACCATGATGATTTACCGTGATCTTTGCTACTATGAAGCCGTAAAAAAAATAAATGCGGACTTTGAAAATCGGTATAAAGATTTATTAACTTATCTCAAAAAAGGAAAACCAGCTCAAGGCAGTTTGCAGCTCATGAAAATGGCTTTGCAGCATGCGCCACTTAAAAATTACGCCGACGTGGTCGACCGGGTTCGAAAAGAAAATAGACTTTTAAGTGCGGATACTAATATTCCGTCTAGCCTGAAAAAAGAATATAAAAAAATTCTCGAGGCCAGTGAATCTCGGGCTCAAGATAAGTTAAGGTTTCCCTTAGATAGCAGTTTGTCAGCGCTAGCAAACCAGGTGGTTGATGTTTCTGAAAACCTTAAATTATTAAGTTATGTCTCGGGTTTGGATCAATATCGTTTGAAGACAAATTACGAAAGCCGTGATTATAAATCAGAAGCGATTGAACTCATTGCTTTTAATAAGCTTTATTGGCCCGTAACAACCGAGTATTGGTGGGACGAGTTTCCAAATTACCGCGTGCTTTTGGCCGATCGCTGCGAAGCTAATTCCAAAGGATCTAAAAAATGAAACTTCTAAATCAAGTCAGCCTTGTTTCTTTTTTATCAGTCCTTTTAAGTTTTAGTTCTATTTCGCAAAGCGCTGAAAATAAAACAGACTTTGAAGGGTGGCAGCAAGCGACAAAGTCAGTTCGCGTCTTAGCCACCGCTCCTAACGCCGAGACAATCAAAAAAATAAAAGTGAATTTAAGTAAGATTGATAAATCCATCGATTTAACAAAAACTAGAATTAAATCTCCGCAAGACGTTGAATTTTTGCCGGACCTCTATTTTTCTTTAGCCGAATTATATCTCGATAAATCGCGCCTGATGTATTCATTAAAATTAGAAATGAGGTTAGGCTCAACCAGCGATGAATTAGATTTTACGGCAGAAAAAAGAGTTAAGCAAGAAGCTATCGATATCTACACCACCATTAAAGATCGGTTTTTACAGTTCGGCCAGCGGGACCGCGTTCTTTTTGTTCTGGGAAGTGAACTGAAAGAAATGGGGGATTCCGACACGGCCTTAAAAGTTTTTAAAGAACTTTTAGAGAAGTACCCCCAAAGTTCGTATTGGGAAAAATCACAGCTGAGCGTTGGCAATATTTTTTACGATAAAAAAGACTTTGAATTTGCAAAGCAGCAGTATTTAAAGATTTTAGCCCGTGATGAAAAACCTATTTTTTCCTTTATTCAATTTAAAGTCGGGCAGTGTGAAATCTATTTAGATCACTTTTTAGATTCCATGCTAGCGTTTGAAAAAGCGGTGCAAATAGCAAAGAAATACAATCTGCAAATTTCTAAAAATGATAACGAAGTTGAAAATATAAAAGAAGACGCGTTGATTGCAAGCGTTTGGCCGATGTTAGAATTATCCCCGGCGCAGCAGAGTCAGTTTCCACGCTTTTTGAAACCTTTAAGTTATTACTTAAGTTTAGCCGATGACAAAGCTCTTTTTCGACGTGTTTTAATGCGTTTAGCACGGCGAATGATCGTCAAGAATCGCGATTTTGAAGCGGCCCAGGTGTATTTCGAAATCTTACGCAGTGCGGACGATCCAGAAATGAAGCGTGAAGGCCTAGAAGGCTATTACCTAAAAATGAAAAGCGCAAAAAAAGATTACTATCCTGAGTCTACCGTTACGGTGCTTCGGGATACGCTCCGTTCATTTAAATTACAAAATATAGATTATAAAAAATACGAACCGCTTTACCGAGATATCGCAACAAGTGTTCATCGGTTAGGTCAATCGTCAAAACGCTCGTCTGATCTTCTAAATGCTGTGACGGCGTATCGTGATTATCTTCATTTTTTCCCCACTTCGAAATTTAAAAAAGATATTCAAGTCAACACGGCCGAAGCTCTGTATCAATCTGGAAAATTGATTGAATCCGGAATCGAATTCTCTGCATTAGCCGAGGCGAATACGCCGGTGAAAAATAAAAAAGATTATATTAGCTCGGCCTTGAAAGCCTTATCTGAGAATTTTGCTAAATCAGCGGATAATACAGTTCTTGAACGGGCTCAGGGACGAATCTTATACCGCCAAGTGGCGAACCAGTTTTTGAAAGCTTACCCGAAAGATTCCGAAGCGCATCAGATCGTATTTAATGTGGCTAAAACATATTATGATGAGAAAGATTTTAAATCCGCAGTTCCGCAGTTAAAAAAGTTCTTGGTTAGTTTTCCTCAGTCGCGGCATAATCAAGAAGCCGCCTTACTGTTATTAGACACTTATTTCACGCGAGATGATCTGAAGGGTTTAGTGCAAGAGGGAAAAAATATCCTAGCTATTCAAGGTCTGGAATCAAGCCTTCGAAAAAAAGTACAAGATATTATGCAGCAGTCTCAGTTGAAAGATTTAAAAAATTTAGCCGGAGAATTCGGTTCCAAGGACTACGCCACCAAAATTTTACAATTTGCAAGAACGAATAAGGCCTCACAGTTGGGTGAAACGGCCCTATTCGAGGCTTTCGTTTCTTTACGATCAGGCCAGGATGAAAAACTTTTCGCCGTCGGAGAAGATTTTCTAGGATCTTTTCCAAACAGCGCGAAAAGTAAAGAAGTGCTTTTATCAATGACTCAGGCCGCGGTAACAACCGTCGATTTTTCAAGAGCGACTAAATACTTGGTCGCTTTTGCGCAGAAATTTCCTCAGGATCCACAATCCAATAATTTTATGAGTCAGGCCACATCAATCTCGGAACAGATTGGGGATTACGACGAGGCGATCTCAGGTTATCGCAGTACGAATCAACTTGATAAGGTTGCAACTTTGTTAGAAAAGTCCGGCAACTGGTCCGAGTTACTGAAGCTAGCGCCGCAGTTAGGGAGTACAAAAAGTTTGTACTTTTCTGGCGTAGCAAATCTCAATTTAAATAAAAAAGCGGAAGCCCTTAGCCTTTTTCGTAGATTGATGCAGCAAGGGGCTACTGTGGGGAATACCGTGGGGACTGCTAGCGAGAAAGAATGGGTGGCGCAAGCTGGTTTTCGTGTCGCAGAAAATGATCTTACTGATTTCAGCACAAGTCTTAAGACCACTCCGTTTACGCCTCAAAACTTAACGGCGAAGGTGACTCAGCATCAAGAAATTGAAAGAGCTTTACAAAATATTATGACTTTGGGTTCGGGCCCCTGGACGATCGGAGCTTTATATTTAAGTGGTAAGCTGAATAGCGAGATGACCAATTTTCTAAAAACGGCTAAACCGCCAGTTGGAATGGCGGCCGAGAAATTAGCCGGAATTTTAGCTCCGCAGATTAAAAATTATTCGACTTTAGCGATGACTTCTTTTTCAAAATGCGCCCAGGTTGCTGAGGAAAATGATGTTTTCACGGAAGCTGTGAATGCCTGTCGGGTTAAGAGTTTAAGTTTTGCCATGCCCGCAAGTACAACTTTGAAAAAAAATCGCGGTATAGCCTCAGTCAGTCCAGAAATTAGTTCTGCGCGAAAAGCTCTTTATCAATCCCCGAAAGATGTTAAGACTCTTAATAATTTAGTAACAAAATTAGTCCAAAGTGGAAACTACAAGCAAGCATTCGCCACGCAGTCTCGGCTGATTGAAATCGAGCCCGCTAATTCTTCACGGCAGAGTGAAGTCGGCGTGTTGTATCTTTATTTGAACGACATAGATCTTGCGGTTACAAACTTTAAGGAAACTTTAAAGAAAAATTCCCAAGATCAAACCGCTTTGTGGGGTTTAACTGCGGTGTACAAAAAATTTGGTTTTTCACGGCAGTATGAGAAATACTTTGTGCAAGCTAAAGCAGTCGGTCGACCACAAGGATTAACCCATCCATGGATGAAATTATGAGCCCCAAAACTTATCAAATTCAGGTTGTTGCAAAAAAAGAAGGTCACGTCGTTCTGAATCAAGATTTTACTGAGTTTCCGATTGTTTTTGGGCGCAGTAAAGATTGCCACTTATCCTTTCCAGAAAATTCATTTTTATCTCGAATCCACGGCAGTTTAACGTACTTTCAGAACCAATTAATACTTGAAGACTCGGGATCTCGAAATGGTATTTTGGTGAACCAAGTTGCCATTAACGGACCCGTAAAAATTTCGTCTCCGGCCCAATTCACTGCAGGACAATTAGATTTTTTTGTCACTTTAAAAGTTCAAGAAATGACTGTTGATCCGACCGAAGAAGTGACGCAACGTACAACTATTGAAGAGCTTGCCGCAGCGGAAAAAACGGCCGAAAAAGTTTTTGTATTACCACCCCGGGTCGCTAGTTCGCTAGCAAGCGCCAGTGAAAGCAGTGAATTTGCACCAGGGCAAGCCACCGTCATTTCGAATCGGTTGATTAAAATATCGCGGGATTTACGACTTGAAGATAACAGTGATTTAAAAAATGCTCCAGGTCATGATTTAACTTTACAAGGCGTCGTCACCTGGGGTGACGATATTTTTGATGTGCGCCAATTTCGAAATCAGGACTACATCACTGTAGGTGGCGCTGCGGCGGATGCCGTGTACGTTCCTTTTTTGCAGAAAAAAATAAAGCTCGGCTTAGTGTTTGATAATAAAGGTTATTTATCAATTCCAAAACATATTCACTGGCGCCTCGACCGAAAAGGTTACAGCTTTTCTCCGGCGGAATCTTTGGAAAATAAAATCGCTAAGGAAAAAGGCGCTAACATTCAAGTGCCCTTAACCTTAAATGATCTTTGCACATTAGATTTGGGTGATGATGTTTCGCTTCACTTTCGTTACGTTCGCGTCCCGCGACCTTTGATAGCCCGTTCTTGGTTAGAAAACCGCGAAGAGATTAAAAAAGCGATTAGTATTTCGGTCGTGATTCACATTTTTGTTGCGGGCCTCGCCATGTTGTCGGCCCCGAAATCGAAGGCTCCAGAAATTCAAAATATTCCGCCACGATTTGCGAAATTATTAGTCGAGCCTCCAAAAATGATTCTGGCTCCGCCGCCAGAACTTCCAAAACCAGAACCGATCGCTGAAGTTAAACCAGAACCTATTCCAGAACCGGTTGTTGAAAGGAAAATTAGTCCTAAAAAAGTCATTGCGAAGAAAAAAGTTCCAGAAAAAGTAGAGAAAATAGTTCAGGTCAAAAAGAATCCAAATCCTGTTCCCGTTGCTGTCACAAAACCTCAGCCGCTAAAACCTGCGGTGCCGTCGGTCGAAGACAGTTTTGCGAATGCCTTTGCTTCAGCGCCTTCGGCGAAGACGGATAAAATGGCGAATAATCCAATAAAAATTAATAAAGATTTAGAAAGAGCCGGCCCCGCCGGCGGTGGAATCGGAAAAAGTTTATCCGGAACTTTAAAGTCCAAGGTCGGCGAAATGAATAGTGGGGCCGGCGGTGGCAGCGGTGGCGGTCTGGGAAATTCAGTCGGCGCCGGAGTTGGTCAGGTCAATTACGCCATGAGCGGAGGCACGTCGGCTCAAGTAGGAAAACGCGGAATCGCCAGCGCGGTTTTGGGAACTCCAAAATTAAAAGATTCAGATATTCTGCAAGGGTTAAGTCAAACCGAAGTCATGAATGAAGTGAATAAGCATTTAGCGGAAATTCGCCGGTGTTACGAAAGGGCCTTGTTTCAAGACACAAATATTTCAGGACGGGTTGAATACGAATGGAATATCAATCCAAAAGGTGTTGTGAGTAATGCGCAAGTCACAAGATCGGGTGTGAGTAACGGCGAATTTTTAAACAGTTGCGTCATTAGTATTATTAAAAAAATGAAGTTTCCGAATTCCAAAAATGGCCAACCCACAGTTACAAATATTGGCTTCCCATTCGGCAAAGAGTAATCTACCCTTAAATTCTAGCAAAGGACTTAAGGATGAAAGAATTTGGCCGAATTTTTCTTGATCACTGGTATATCATGTTTCCCATTGCACTTTGTTCGGCAGCAGGAATTGCCATCGTGGTAGAACGCGCCCTTACCCTGCGAGCCGCCTCGGCTGTTGATAAAGATGAGCTTCTCGGGTTCATAAAATCCTACTGCATGCAAGGTCATGTACAAAAAGCGATTGCGGCCGTGAGCCAATCCAAAGGGCCATTATCAAATATCGTTCGCGCGGGGCTTTTATCAGTCGCTAACGGACAAAGTGTGGAAGAAGTGCAAACCGCTATGGATTCAGTAGCCCTTCGTGAAATTCCACGCTTAGGTCGTAACATTGATACGCTTTCGGCGCTGGCCAATGTGGCCGTGCTGTTAGGTCTTCTGGGAACAGTTTCCGGAATGATCGCAGCTTTCGGTGCCGTTGCTAATTTACCGCCAGCTGATAAAGCGAAGGTCTTAGCAAGCTCGATTGCCGAAGCTTTGAATGCGACCGGCTTTGGACTTCTTATTTCCATTGTATTATTTGCGGCTTGGGGTTGGCTGTCGTCATGGTCATCGCGAGTGATTGATGACGTCCACGAGGCCAGCGTTTCCACACTAAATTTTATTTTAACTAATAAAAGTAAAGTGTTTAAGGACCCAAAATAAATGTCGAGCGGAGGCAGCAACGAACCGAATTTAACTCCGTTTATTGATTTATTTTCGGTGCTAGTTTGTTTTTTGCTCATGACGGCGGCTTGGATTCAGTTGGAGTCGATGCCGACCACGATTGAAAAACTTCCGCCGGCCAATGCTGCCGCTGCAGCACCGGGCACACCCGAAAAAGATGAAAAAAAAATAAAACTTGAAGTTGTTTTAACCAAAGAAAAAACAGTTTTAAAAGAAAATGAAGTCATACAGGAAGTCCCTAATTCAGCAAATAGTTTTGATGCTGCAAAGATCAAGGCTGTTTTCGCCCTTTGGAAAAACAAGTATCCCGACAAAAAAGATGTTGTTCTTAGTTCTGAAGCGGCAGTGACTTACGGCGACCTGATTAAAATGTACGATTTATTAATTGTATCGAGGTGGCCTGATGTCGGCATCAATCCCCAATAGCAGGAAAGGAGTAGGATATGTCCGCAAATAAATTAAAAGGCTACTCCGCTCGCTTGATCCAAGTTCCTGGTTATCATTTGCATCCCCAGTATGACCTGGTTCACACACGCCACGTTTTAGATGAGAGAAAAAGTAAAAAGAAATCCTTTCATCTAAATTTAGCCCCGATGGTGGATATGTTTTCGATTCTGGTTATTTATTTAATTATGAATTTTTCGGCGAACGGCGATGCTTTTTTTATGTCAAAGCCGGTGAATTTGCCAAGGGCTTCAAAAGGGGTTGTCCTACAAAGCTTTCCATTAATTTCCGTCGTCAAAAATAAAATAGTCTTTGATGCCGAAAGCACCGAGGGTGGAGCTCCACTTTACGTTGAAGAAATTAATGATCAGCAATCGCCAAAACTTCGAGACATGTTACGGAAAGTCGCCGCTTTGGAAAGAAAAATTTCTAATTCAGACAAAATTCGTGGTCAAATAAACTTGCAGGCCGACAAAGATGCCTCGGTCGAAGAAGTGAAAAAAGTCATGCGTATTTTAATCGACGAGGGCTGGACGGGAATTAACTTTATTGTTGATCCGATCTTGCGTTAAATGAATCCGGAAGCTTAAACCCTTCGGGTAATTCTTCTACAATATCTTCTGTATAATTACTTTTTATTTTCACTCGCTCGGCGAGGTCATTTTTTTTTCGATTTGAAACACCAAGGCCCTTCGCGCCCTGCGCTTCTCCCTTGATTTCCACATCATCTAAATTAACTTGGTTTTTAAGTTGGCAGAATGCCGAAAGCGGAGCCAAAAAAATAAGGGCTGTCAGTATGCTCTTCATAGTCTTTAATTGTAACGGAAACTAAAAAGTCTTCAAGACTGGAATTCTGGATTTGCAGCCTAGTCTTTGGTTCAGGGATCTTGTTTTACTACTTCTGCAAACGCAAAATTTTTTAGAATCAGAGCTACCGAGCCGTTTGAACGAAGCGAATTAAACCCTGGCGCAGACATTGAACTGACTGCTTTAATCTTTCCGAGTAACCATATGATTTCGCATCAATAAGCAGGGAATATTTATTTTGAGATAGAGCTTCAAATTCTTGTCTGCGGTCGTAAAAAAAGAGTTCATAATAAGCCGATACTGACGCCCTAAGTTTTCTGGGAACATAAAGATTGCGAGAAAAAATTCCATCTTCAACTTTGACGGATTGGTTTCCATCTGTGGAAGCTAGGGGGATTCCCATCTGAGAATGGATTTGCTGAAGTGTTTGCCGAATCATTTGAAGTGATAGATCCCACGCTTCTTGATCAACCCAATGATTCACCAGGTAACGATGACTGGCACGATCAGCCACTTCGTTGGCCTGAAAACTTCCCGGGACGAAAGCGCGGGTTTTACTCGGTGACCGATCGCTCACGCCGCTGTTGAAGGCGGTGTCGTGATGAATATAAAGTGTAATGTCTGGCTCAAACTGCGCGATCTTTTTAACCCGGGCCTCTAAATCTGCTCGTTTAATAAAGTATTCGCCCCGCCGATGTTCGCTGAAAAAATCACGAATCGCAGAGCTGGCATCTAGCGTCTTTGGCAGATCCTGGAATGAAGCGGCTGACGACAATAGGGATAGAAACCAAGACTCATTCGAATGGAATCTAATCTCTTCTTTTGCGAAAGGAGCTAAATCAAAATTTTTAACATCAAGGTCGGAGACCGCCGTTAACCCTTGATGCGTTATGAGAACCTTTGCTCCCAAAGCTTCGAGTTCATTTTTTAAAAGTAAGCAGACCTGCAGATTAATGAGACCTTCGCTGATTTTTCTTTGACCGCTAGTGACAAACTTCCCGGTGCTTAAATCCCAAAATTCGCCTCCCATGTGACCCGGATCTAAAGCAATTTTCAAACCTTGAAGCTGAAGTTCAGCCGGATTTTTCTGAGCTAGTAAAATGCGATATTTTAAAGTCATGGAAGGATTTTTTGCAGAAAGCGGAAATGAAAAATCGTTCACCGTTTGGCTACGGCGGTCTTGAAAAACTTTGATCTCACTTGGGTCAAGCTGGAAGTATTGAACGAATGAATGAAGGGGATCAAAGATTTTAAGGCGCGCTTTCAGCTCCGTAAAGGAAAATGGTAAAGCTACATTATCAAGATAATGTTCATCCTGAGTTTCCACCGGTATCTTCAGATGTTCAAAAGCGGACTGAGCTCTGTAAAATAGCTCTTGATCGGGTATCGACTGTTGCAGATTCCAATTATTAGGTTGGGGTAAAACCTGTATAGTTTCGTCGGTACTTGCCAATCCCAATGATGCAGAAAGAAGTACTAATAATATAAAATTTAATTTTAACTTTAGGAACGAAGGCACCATGACTTTCAGTCTTCCTTAATTTGGCCGTAAAGGGAACGAAGAAAATCTAGGAACAGGTAAAAAATGATCGGGTGGTAAGATAGCGGCTTCAGAGCTTACTTTTTTTCATCCTGTGCCATTTTTCGTCTGAGGGTTAAGGATCAGTAAATTTTACCGTTTGGTATTTGACTCTAAAAATTTGCAAAATATAGTGATCGCTATGCCCGTACAGATTTCAAGAATTTTTCATGCAGGTTATCAATTTGAAAGTCAGCAGACTAAAATTCTTTTTGACCCTCTTTTTGAAAATCCATTTAGTCAAAATTGTTTTGCTTTTCCACCGGTTCAGTTTGACCATCAGCAGATTCGGCAAAGTCTGTTTTCAGCCGTTTTCATCTCACATTATCATGATGATCACTGCTCTTTTGAAAGTTTAGACCTACTAGACAGGGCGACTCCTGTGTATGTCTTTTGCATTTTTGAAGATCTTTTTTTGTTACTCAATAAATTAGGTTTTAAAAACATTTTTTCTTTAAAATGGAACCAATCCGTATTCATTGGACCCTTTGAAATTATTCCGTTAAGGGCCCTGGACGAGGACACGGATTGCTTGTTTCACATCAAAGTCGATGACAAAAATATTTTGAACGTTGTTGATTCTTGGATTGACGATGAAATTTTTATGCAGCTTTCACGAACATCGCGTTGGGATTTGGTATTATGGCCTTTTCAATTACTTCAAGAGTTACAAGTTTTGTCTCCAGGTCGTTTAAAATTTGAAGAGAAAGTTTCCTTACCGGTAGAATGGGTCGAGCAAATTAAAAGCCTGAACCCGAAAGTGATTGTTCCCAGCTCATGTCACTTTAAATTTGAACAGTGGTCTTGGTATAATGATGTCTACTTTCCAATAAGCTATAGGCAATTTGAAAAAGAAATTAAAAATATTAAAGACACCATAGAAGTCGCTCGACTTAATCCGGGTGAAGCTCTTGAATTAAATCAGAAGGGTGTCCTAAAAACTACCCCGCTACCTTGGGTTCTGCCACAGGGCGATCAGGATTTAGATTATTTTTATCAGCCTGAAACGAAGCCCTCGACGACAGCCGAAATAGCCCAGAAATTTCCGGGGTTAACTAAGCAGCAGACAGCGCGAGTAATAAACTATTGCCGATCTGAACTCGTAGATATTTTTAAATTGTTAGATCACACAACAGAAGTTTATTTCGATAAAAGTCGAGTCTGGAAATTATCTCTGTTTGATAGTAACGGGACTAAAATTTCGTTTTACTACCAGATCAGGAAATCAGAAATTTTGGCTCTTGAGCCTGGCTTTGGATCGGTGTCGTGGTGTACAGAAATTCCTCTACAAAAGTTGTATGCGGCTCTTGAAAATGGCGAGTCCTTATCTTCGATTTATTTACGAATTAATGATGTGGTTTTTGATCCTGAGATAGAAAAAGAATTAGTGTCCGTAGACCTTTTAGCAGATCCCTTGTTGCGTTGTCTTTATAGTGGAAAATTCGGATCGTACCAAAGGTCCCAGTTGCTTCGGCTGGGTTATGAATAAAAGAAGTCTAGAACTTCTTGTTTATATCACTTCGTTAGCTATGATAAGGGATCTAAACCATGGAGGCTTATGAAAAAAATAATCGTATTGATGTCCGTATTTGCAACTCTAACTGCTTACGCTGCGGAAAACTGCACGGCGACTAAGAAAGTGGCTGTGTGCACCGAGAAAAGTGTTAAAGCAGTGGTAGATGAAGCATGTAAAATTATCGAGACCAAGGGTCAAGCGGGCCTAAAGCTTGTCAAAAAATTAAGTTTTGATTGCTGCGGCGAACCGAATTACGTTTGGATCAATGACATGACTCCGAAGATGGTCATGCATCCCATCAAATCTCAGCTCGATGGAAAAGATTTAAATGATTTTGAAGATATTGATCACAAAAAAATCTATGTTGAATTTGTGAAGGCATTAAAAAAAGATCCGCAGGGCGCATGGGTTGAATACAAATGGCCGAAGATGGGTGAGCCAGATCCTACGCCAAAAGCCGGTTGGGTAAAAGCTTGCACGGCAAAAGGTGAAAAAGAGGCTTGGGTTGTCGGTTCAGGAACTTGGAAGTAATATTTTAAAAATAGCTCGCAAATAAAGTAAAGCCCGCGCTGCCGTGGGCTTTACGACTGTAACACCCGGAGTTTTAAGCGTCGTGGTGTCTCCGGTCAGACTTAGTCCACTTTTGAAAACGTCGCCAGAATATCCTACCGCCAGTTTCACATCGTAGCTCAAAGTTCCAAATGTTGATTTTGAAGTATCGGTCATTGTCGAGTAATCTGAAAAACCAATGGTTCCCAACAGATCAAGTAACGCCCCCGCAAAGTAGCGGCTATTGTAAATCCAATATTTTCCAGCGCCGAGTCCTAAATTTAGGGAGCTGGCTTTGAAAGAACGTAAATTTTCAAACTCAGGATCAAGTCCCGCATTTTCCTGAAGTAATAAAGAGCCACTGGTGCCCATCGAGTGGTGCCGTACGGCGGCGAGCGCGTAGATTTTACCCGAAGTGCTTTTCACGTTGTCAGATTGCTCCATCAGTCCGTTAACGGAAAATTCTTCCTCGGAAAGCGCATAGCGGCCGGTTAAACCATAGTGAACAAAGCGAAGATCAGAAAAGGTCTGAATATTCAGGGTATTCGATGTGTAAAAGCCCTGGTAGGTTTGATAAAATGTTTCGACGCCCCATTGTCGTTCGTAATAACCCAGCTGCAGATCGAAAAATCGTGTCTAGAATAGGCAACCCGTTCCAAGATTGAAACGATTATTCGCTGAATTGTCGCGAAAATTTTGATAGTCAACTTTAACTACAACTTGAGAATGTGGCTTTAGCGAAAAACCAAAAGTTGTTATGCGGTCAGCATTTTGAGGATCACTGGCAAAACCCAAAGGCATTTTTGATTGCGTGTTGTATTCCTCATAGCGAAGAAAAGGCGAGACTACAGTTTCTTTTGAAATATTTAAAGGATAGCCCGCTTGCAAATACCAACCATAAAATTCCGCGGGTAAAAAAGTCTTAGAACCCGCGTGCGTTAAGTTATAATTATTTAAAGCCTGATCAATTTTATCAGCGTCGCCTAGAGTTCCCCGCGCGTAAAGAGTTTGGAAATCAAAGCCCATCACCTGCCATCGGGATTGTAAATCCCATAAAGTGATGTTTCCTCGAAGGCCCGAGAAATCAGGTTTCGTCGCATCTGTTTTGAAGTCAGAATTTCCTTGGGCGGAATCTCCAGTAAAAATACACGTGCCAATCGTAAAGCCGGGAATTTGATAATTAATAGAAAGATAGTAAGAAATATCCCTGGCTTTTGCGAATTGCAGCTCTTGATGAACGGATCGAAGCGGACTGGACGCATCATCAAATTTTGCAAAGCTAAATCCAGTGGCGATTCCCACTTGCCAGTCAATTCCTGAATCATGGTTTCCCGAAAGCGAAAGTCCCCCCTCACGCCACGTCGATGGGATGATGCGTGTCTCGACTTCATTTCTTTCAACGCCGTAAAAAACTGGGGGCTCGTGGTATTCATTCAAAAATCCAAACGGCATTAAAAACAGACCCGTGCGCAATTTAAGATTTGAGTTTATCTCATATGTTAAAAAGGCCTGCTCAACTTCCGTTTCGCCCTTGTCGGTAGAACTTGTCACAGCATGTTCCCATTCGACTTCGCTTGTGAAGCTTAGTTTATCACTAAAGTGATGACCAACTGAAATAACAAAACGCTTTAGATCCATTTGGTTCCGACTCGGGTCAGAAAGATACCCGTTGTAATTGATTTCAAAATAGCCTCCGACCGATGTGTCAGCGGACGGCTTTGGCGTGGATTGGGAAGATGAATATGAGTTACTTAAGCTGTCGGTTTGCTTTTGTAACCTTTGAATTAAGTCTTGCTGCGACTGCGACTCTTGCTGCAGTTTTTCAATTTGCAGCTGCATACTGGACTCATTAGCTTGCGCAGCTGAAGCAATTAGCGTGGTGACTGTAAAAAAGCTGACGAGGATAGTTTTCATAGCGTGTCCTTTTTTTGTTGCGAGTTTTTGTAAGTTTTTAAGGGAATGGCTTTACTAAAGAGATGAATGAAAAAAAAGCCAAGAAGAGCTAAACCCATGTAGGTGTGAAGCCAGCTCACTTTATTTTTTACGGAATCGTTCGTGATATAGAAAATTCCCGGAACGGTGATAATGACAATAGCGATACCAATAAGGAAAGTCAGGCCACTGATCTTTTTACGGGATGAATTAAGGCCCGGTTGAATGTGCGAACGGTAAAGGTATCCAAAAATAATTAAAAACCATAAGCTAATCATTGAATGTGATCGCAAATACCAGATCGTCGCCGCGGGTGCTTCTAAACCAAAACCAGTATCGACTTGTAAAAATGTCTTAGCAACCCAAACTAGAAAACCCGTCGCGTAAAGCATGAGCAGCGTCACGTATAAAACTATTTTAAAACGTGTTTTAATTTTCACAGGGCACCAATCGATTCAATCAAAGTGCCATACTCGTCGAAAGTTAAAATCTGTGCCTTGAAATAATGGGCACATTTTTCGATGATAGATATAGGCGCAAATAGTGCCACTTTCGTTAAGCCATCAGCAACAGCGCAGCTGTTAGCAAGGACGGTGACGGTCGATAATTCGTTTAAAGGTGCACGTAGAATTTTTCGATAAAAAGTTTTCGAACGGGGGTTGTTTTGAGATTCGGTCAATGAGGACGTAGCCAGGCTGTCAAACGATGAAGACAGTTTTCTAGAAATAGGTTTTTTTGGATTTCCGACGCGAACATGAGATTCTCGAAATTCTTCGTTAAAATAGCGTAAGTCGCCCCCCGCATTAATCACTCCGGAAAACTGTGGAAAAGTTTTTATTAAATTATCTGCAATTTGGTCAACAATGAAACCTTTTGCAATTCCATTAAGATCGACAGTGCTGTCCGTATTTTTTTGAATCCAAAATTCATTTTCGGCTGACGTCACAAAAGAGAAGGGAACCTTTTCATTTTCACTAAGAGCCTGCGGAAAACAAGTGAAGTGCCTTTCAGAAAAATTCTCAATTTGAAAAGCCAGTTGTAGCAGTTCTGAGAAAATTTTTGAAACTAGAGTACGGCTTCTTTTGGGGGCGCGATTTAAGCGGGAAATGTCCGAGTCGACAATGAAGATTGAAAGAAGCGATTCTAAGTTAGCGGCCGATTCGAAGATCTGAGTTAGCCGAGACTCGGTATGATCACGAAGAATAGGATCATTGGAAAAAACAGGGGCCGCCGCGTAGATCTTGATTTCAAAAAATGTTCCCAGCAAAGGACGGGCTCTTTTAAATGTGATTTTGGATCGTGTCATAAGTTTGTAAAATCCTTTTTACGCCGTCGGTGACATGGCCTGAGGAAAGTGTTGCGCCACTGATATTTTTAATATCGGAACCGATTTTTAATTCAGATTTTGAATCTTTTCCAATAAATTGTTTCCGCCAATCAGGCTTTCGAATTTGATTTCCGTAAGATTCGCGATATTCTAGGATTTCAACTCCAAGAATTTTCCCCTGTTTAATTCCCACAGCGTAGGTAATGAATTCATGTTTTCCTAGGACCTGATCAATAAAGACAACGCCCCCCGAAACTGCTTTCCAAAGTGTGATCTTCGAGCTGCGAAGTGATTCTCCAGATTGTTTTTCAATTTTTTTAATTTGCTCAGCCGATAGATCGATTTGTGCGCGTTTTAAAATTTCGCCGGGAAAAAAAATAGAAGTAGCCTGTGCCTCTGACAAATAAATTTCTGCGTAAGCCTGGATGGATACGGCGGGTCCCACCAGAAGTGCAGCAATGACACTAGAATATTTTTTTGGTTCGATCATCTTTAAAAATTCCCTCACTCCAACAATTAAAATAATCACAGTTTAATGTCGAGAAGTTGAAGACCAGGACTTAAAAATGACAGTCTATTGAGAATGAAAGCTTATTGAGAATACGTTGGTCGATTGCACTTTAAGGAGTTCTGATTAAAAAACCAAATTAAAGAGCCATAGAGCGATGGCAATTATTTGAAAAGGACCAAAAAATATGGGTTTAGGCTCATAGGTAAAACTTCTTAAGCCTTTAGTCTATTTCGGAAGCGATTCCGTGACCTCTCGTGACTGTATTCTTGGTCGCGCTAGGATGAAGTCATGACAACTGAAAATTCATTTTATAAAAATCTAAAGCCATTTACAGATTCTATAGAACTGACAGATCTTAAACATTTTGTGCCGGCTCCACCAAGTTGGTTTCTAGTTATCACCGATATTGAGGGGTCTACAAAGGCTATCGATGAAGGTCGTTATAAAGACGTCAATGTTGTGGGGGCCGCAACGATTGTCGCGACCCATAATGCGTGTCCTGGGATCGAATTTCCATATGTGTTTGGTGGCGATGGTGCCACCTTGCTGATTCCGCCCGAGATTGTACCTGCGGTGAAGCGCGCACTCAGTCACACCCGGGCCGTTGCAAAAGCTCAATTTGACCTAACTTTACGAATTGCGACTATTCCGATTGAGAAAATCTATGCCGAGAAAAAAGAAATCTTAATTGCAAAGTTAGAACTTTCACCGAAAAACGCGATCGCCATGATTCAAGGCGGAGGCGTTACGCTGGGGGAAAAATGGTTGAAAGATAAACCCGACTATAATCTACCGGAAAGCCAAACCGCCGACGGTGAATTGACCGGACTTGAATGCCGCTGGAATCCAGTCAAAGCTTCGAAGGATAAAATACTGTCCTTAATTATCCAGACGCAAAAAGAGTCTCCAGAGTTAGCTGTGGTTTACAAAGAAATTTTAACTAAGATAATTGAAATTGTGCCTTCTTTACGACCCGTAACGGCTGAAAAAATGAGTTTAACGTGGCCACCGAAGCACTTAATTCAAGAATTAAAAATGCGCAATTTAAAGGGGCTTCAAAGACGAATAAAGTATTTGTCAATTTTAGCGTTAACTTGGATTTTTGCTAAAATAATTCCAAAACAAATTGAGAAAAAAGATTCAAAGGTCAGTATTTATTTACACCAGTTGGCCAAAAATACAGATTACTTAAAATTTGATGACACGTTACGAATGACAATCGATGTCAGTCTTGATGAGGAAATTCAAATCCGCCAACTTCTCGAGGATAGACTTCGAAAAGGACAAATTTTTTATGGTCTTCACA
>JAYTHR010000016.1:0-20183 GCA_043732425.1 Bdellovibrionales bacterium | reverse complement strand
AGCCTTTAGCTATGAAAATTAAAATTCAAGGCGTTAAGATCCAAACTCACTTTGATAAAAAAGATGGTCTCTTGAAAAAAGAAGGCTTCATTGATTATTCAAATGTAAAGTTGATCGAAGTAGCAAAAGAAAAGAAAGCTGCTAAGACGCCAAAAAAAGCCGCAGCAAAAGCTAAGTAGTTTTCGTTTAAGTGCGCCTCTAGTCTAGCTGCATAGCCGCTGTCAAAGTCTTGAAGCAAGCCGAGATTAAGTCCAGAGGCTGTGCCGAAGTTCAGTCTAGATAAAGACTAGAGAATTCAAAACAATTCATTATCCGATAGCCACAAAAATAAAGCCGATTGAAAATAAAGTATGTTTTCAAACGGCTTTTTCATTTTAGCAGCCTTTTTATTTTCGGTGCAGTTTTCTGAGGCTCAAGCTCCGGATAAAGCAGATATATTTCTTCTTTGTAAGCGAGATAAAAGTATTCGCTGGCTTCGGGCTTCGAAGCTTGAAAACGGAAAATGCAAAACGACATATTCTAAAGAGGGCTACATGCAGATCATTAGCTCAGCCACATTTTTTGCCTCGTGCGAGGGCGTGCTGCAAAGCGTGCGTAAGAATATCGAAGAGGGTGGCTTTAAATGTCATGATACACCTTTGGTTCAAGTTGCAGAGCTTGAATAGCTGTTAACTTTGCAGAACTCGGTTCACAGAGGTAGATTTACGAGCGAAGACTTACAGCATTCAATTTAAAGCTTTAGATTCGAGGATTTTTTGCTTCATATTACTTTAGCTCAATTAAATTCTAACGATGACACCCACCATAATCTAAAAAAAGTGATCGAACTGATTGATGAAGCTTGCTTGCAAAATCCGAAACCGGATTTGATTGTTTTTCCGGAAAATTCTCTTTTTTTTAGAATGAATTCAACCGACAAGGTGGAGGCTCTTCCTATCCATTCTACAATTTGGGATGTCTTAAAAGTTAAAGCAAAGTCCTTAAATGTTTATCTTCACCTAACGACTGCCTTACTAGATGCGGATCAAAAGATTTATAATGGTTCGATTTTAATTCGACCTGATGGGCAGCTAGAGTTAGTTTATCGAAAGATTCATCTTTTTGACATTGCACTGACGGGCCAAAAACCAATTCGCGAATCCGACGCCTTTCAGTTTGGTGACAAGATTCATATTTTTACGATTAAGGGATTTAAATTTGGAAGCTCGATTTGCTACGATATTCGCTTTTCTGAGTTGTACGCCCAATATGCGAAAGCGGAAGTTGATGTCATTTTGGTTCCCTCGGCGTTTTTAGTAAAAACCGGACAGGCGCACTGGCATACTTTGCTGAAGGCCAGGGCAATTGAGTCTCAGTGTTACGTCGTGGCTCCGGCTCAATCGGGAACCCACACCAGCATTAATGGTGAAAGCCGTAGGGAAACTTATGGCCATTCTGTTGTAATAGGCCCGTGGGGAGATATCGTTACGGAAAAACCTGATCAAGTGGGATTAATTTCTGCTGAACTGCTAAAGTCTGAAGTAAACCGTGTTCGTGAACAGATCCCGATGAAGTCGCACCGCCGACTGTAATTTATTTTTAATCTTTATTTTGCCGCAAACTAAGTCTAAAATCGGACTATGAAAAAAACACTTTTACTTTCTTTTGAAAATTATTTTTTGGCTTTATTTTTTCTTGGCTCTATAGCGCTGATTCCGGCGGTAGCCTTCGCCGAAGAGCAGTCGCAATTTACAGAAATGGCGCGTGAGCGGCAGTACCCGGGTGGGCGCGATGAGTCTGATTTAAAAGTTCAGCAAAAAACCAGCACGAATACAAAGACGAAGCCTGCCGATCGTCAAGAAAGTGACGAGGGATTTTAAAATGAGTAATGATAATTCTGAGACTCCATCATCTGCAGCACAACCCCATGCGCACTTGAATCCGCAAGCCCTTTCGCAGATTCAAATCAATAAGAATCTAGAAATTTTACCTGAAGGGATTTTCCGAGAAACAATGGATGTTGATGTTCTGATTGTTGGCGGTGGTGCCGCGGGGCTTTCTTGCGCTTATAAAGTTGCAAGTGATATTGAAAAACATAATGCCGCCATTGAAAGCGGTAAAATTCAGGGAGAAAAAATTCCGGACCAGATGATTGTTGTTTTGGAAAAAGGACCGGAAATTGGCGCTCATAGTTTTTCAGGGGCCGTGCTAAATCCGAAGGCTTTGCAGGAATTAATACCGAATTTCAAGGAATTAAACTGCCCGCTGGACAGCGAAGTAAAGCAAGATGCCGTTTATTATTTAGGGAAAAAATCGGCCTTCAAATTACCGATAGTGCCTCCACCGTTTCATAATAAAGGAAATTTTATTATTTCCTTATCCAAGTTTAATCGTTGGCTAGCCGCACAGTGTGAAGCTAAGGGGATTAATATCTTTCCCGGTTTTGCGGCGGTCGAAGCTTTGTACGAAGGCGATAAAATCATCGGAGTCAGAACCGGAGATAAAGGCCGTGATAAAAATGGATTACCTAAAGCTAACTTCGAACCGGGCTTAATTTTAAAGGCTAAGACTACGATATTTGCGGATGGCACGCGTGGTAGTTTATTCAAGCAGGTGGCTAAAAAATTAAATTTACGAGACGGAAAAAATCTGGAAGTTTTTGAAGAGGGCGTTAAAGAGATTATTCAAATGCCTGCGGGAACCGTCGAGGCCGGGAAAGTAATTCACACTTTAGGATTTCCCCTGGACAAGAGCATCGGTGGAACATTTATTTACACAATTCCCGGTGATAAAATAATTCTAGGACTAGTTGCTTACTTAGATTCAAAAGATCCGTTATTAGACCCGCACCGCGAATTACAAAAATTGAAAACTCATCCGTTTATCGCTGACATGATCAAGGGCGGTCACGTTGTGGCCTACGGCGGAAAAACTCTTCCGGCAGGGGGATGGTTTTCAATGCCGAAACTATACGGCCACGGGTTTATGGTTTGCGGTGACAGTGCCAGCATGGTGGATGTTCAAAAGCTGAAGGGAATTCACCTAGCAATGAAGTCAGGAATGTCGGCCGCTGAAGTGGCTTTGGAAGCCATCAAAAGGCAGGATTCCAGTGAATCCGTATTGAAAGATTATGAAGTCAAAGTTCATGCAAGCTATGTGAAAAAAGAATTGTACCGCGTACGAAATTTTCATCAAACTCTGAGTAAAGGTGTTTTTGCTTCGCTTCCATTTATTGCTTTGCAAGAAATAACGGGCGGTCGTGGTTTATTCGATAATATGAAGGTCCATGCCCCTGATGCAAAAACGACACAAACCGTAAAAGAAGTTTGGGGAAATGAAGGGTTGCAGGCTGCTGAAAACCAATTGCCGAAGCCGGATGGCAAAGTTTTTTTTGATAAACTAGGAAGTGTGTACCTAACCGGTACTTCGCATGACGAGGACAGCCCGAATCATCTGAAGCTGCGTGATGGCGATATTTGTCGAACTATTTGTGAGCCGCAGTACAAATCTCCATGTAATCTTTTTTGTCCGGCAAAGGTCTATGAAATGGTTCCTGCGCAACAGCACCCGGGCCAGTATGATTTACAAATTAATTATACCAACTGTATTCACTGTCAAACCTGTGATATCAAGTGTCCATTCGAAAATATTGACTGGACGGTGCCCGAAGGCGGCGGTGGCCCAAAGTATACGGAAACTTAATTAAAAGATTTAATTCTTTAGATTATTTTTCGGAGTCGGCCAAGTTGGCGGCTTTTGATGCGTTCTTTTAGCTGGTTCTTTTAGCTGGTTCTTTTAAACTTGAAGAGATCTTCAGAAATGGTGTTTGTGTATGGCAATGTTTTTTGCTTCATGCCCGACGGGGATGGCGGATTTAGTTGAAAGTGAATTAAAAAGTTTTGGTTTAAAAACCTGGGAAAAAACTACGGGTGGAGTGATTTTTGAATCCAACTGGGCCGGATGCTATAAAGCTAATTTGAATTCTCGGTTTGCCAGCCGTATCCTAAAGCCCATTCTTGATTTTCCTGCGTACCAAAATGAAGACGTCTACAACAATATTTTAAAACATGATTTCACGAAATACATTAAGCCCAACCAAACTTTGGCGGTCGACGCGGCTTTAAAAGAATGTACTATTTTAGATCAGCGCTTTTTAGCCATGAAAGTGAAAGATGCCATCGTTGACCAATTTCGAAATAAATTTGGGTCGCGACCCGATGTTCAAAATAATAATCCAGATTTGCGGATTCACATTCGTGGTTACAAAAACCAATATCATGTTTCGGTAGATACTTCCGGAGATTCACTTTTTATGCGGGGTTATCGAACTAAAACGGGCGAAGCTCCGCTTAAAGAAAATTTAGCGGCGGGTCTTATTGGCTTAGCAGAATGGGATAAGCAATCTCCGGTGGTTGATTTATTTTGTGGTTCGGGAACCATTTTGATTGAAGCGGCGATGATGGCTTTAAATATTGCTCCGGGTTTAGAGCGACGAAAATTTGGATTTATGAATTACACGGACTTTGACCAAACCGTCTGGGATCAAGTCGTGGAAGAGGCGATCGGGGCTGAGAAGAAAGAAATGAGTTTTAAGCTTTACGGGTATGATTTAGATAAAAAAGTTTTACAGATGGCTAAAGAAAATGCGCGGAATGCGGCGGTTGATGAATTTATTGAATTTTCGAACCATCCTATTTCAAATGCTTTTCCGCCAGAGGGTGTGACATCGGGGATGATTATTGCGAATCCTCCGTATGGGGCCCGTATCGGTGATGAGGATAACTTGAAAGATGTGTACCGCGACTTAGGCTACACGTTGAAACACCGCTTTATGGGGTGGACCGCTTGGATTTTATCGGGTAACAAAGATTTATTGTCCGAGATGAAACTGAAAGCGACCAGAAAGTATTTTGTTTTTAATGGAAATATTGAATGCCGCTTTTTAAAATACGAAATGTTTGAAGGGTCGCGCCGCCCTAAAAAAGAAGAAGATTCAAAAAAAGTATAAGGGCTTTTTTAAAAGCAGTTCAAGATTATTTTTGTAGAAGTCTTGAACTAGAAGTCACTTATTAAAATGGCTTCATGACTGCCAAATAGGCCGCTAACGAAAAAATAGAAATTAGCGAAATAAAGATTGGCCAGCCGATGTGACCTTTTCTTTTGACTAAGGAAACGGCTAATCCAAGGATTAACCAAATCGCCAGTTTACCGAAAATCCAGCCCGGGATATTTTTTGTCAGTCCCAGTTTGGCTAAAAGGCCAAAGCCACTAACCAACAGAAAAAAAAGTCCAAGTCCGTGTGCTCGGAAAACTAAGGATTTTGCTTTTCCTGATAAAGTTCCACCCGACATTTGAATGGCTAAAATTCCGGTTAATCCTGAGAACAGAAGCACGATCGATATTAAATGGATGATTTTATAAAATTCGTACGACATTAATTACTCCTCGAGTTGCAGATGCTTCATGATCTTTTGAACTTGTTTTCTTATTTTATTCAAATGCGGTAAAGAAGCCATCGTTTTAATATTATTTTTATGCAACTCTTCGGGAAACCCAGCGTAAATTCCTGGTTCTTTGATCGAGCCAACAACTCCGGTTCGTCCCGCCAAGGTCACGTTGTCACAAATTTCAATATGACCGTTAATATCGACATTGCCCCCGGCAATCAAATTTTTTCCAAACTTCACGGAACCGGCCGTTTTAAACCCAGCTGCAAGAATCGAATTTTCGCCGATTTCAACGTTATGGGCAATGTGGCAGTGATTATCCAACTTAGAACCTTGGCGGATGCGAGTTTGCTCGAGGGTCGCGCGGTCGATGGTGCAGCTAGCTCCAATTTCGCAATCGTTTTCGATAACGACAATTCCAATTTGCGGAATTTTGTGATGACCTTTTCGATCGGAGTAATAGCCAAACCCGTCAGATCCGATTGTTGTGTGGGAGGCGATCAGGCAGCGCTGTCCAATTTTGCAAAAAGCGCCCACAACCACGTGGGAAGCTATCGAAGTACCTGAACCAATTTCGGCTCCGGATTCGATCACAACGTGGGAACCTAATTTGACATGATCATGAACCACTGCCGATTTTTGAATGACCGTGTAAGGGCCAATTTCGGCTGTTGCGGCAACTTGAGCTGTCGGATCAATGACTGCCGTCGGATGAACTCCGTGAGGCCAGCTGAGGGCTTTTCGGTCGAAGAGCTGAAGAATGACAGACATGGCTTGCTGAATACTGGCAGCAGACCAGAGGGAGGCTTCATGAGGAATTAAATTTTGAAATTCAGATATTTTTTTTTCCAAAACAATAAAGCCCAACGCTTGATGCGACTTTGCTTCGAGTAATTGTTCCAGCGAAGAAACAAAAACTAAGCTTCGAGACGTTGCTTCGCTAGGCGCATGAACGGAATCAAAATTATTTTGACGAGCGGAAATAGCTTTAATAAGGCCCGAACCTGAATGATTTATTTGCTCTTCGGTAACAGATATCATGAGCAAATTCTAATGCTTCGCGAAAGAAAAGACACCATTTTACTTGTGCTCGGACTAACACGCGATATAACAAAATACATAGGAGTGACATAAATGGCTAAAAAATCACCTTCCGCTGCGAAAAAATCTGGTAAAATTTCTGCAAAAACTCCGGCAAAAAAGTTAGCCAAGACGGCTGCCAAACCCAGACCTAAAATAGTTAAAAAGACCGCCGACAAGCCGATGAAAAAAGTGGTTGCAAAAGCTGCAGTTAAACCCGCAGCAGCGCCTAAAGTAGAGCCTAAAAAGGCTGAACAAAAATTGAAAGTTAAAGCGCCAACTGCTGTTGCAAAGATTGTTGAAAAAGTAGAGCCTGCAAAGCCCGCGTTAATGACAAAAAAAGGGAAGCCCATTGAGCCAGAAGTTGCCGAAGAAGAGGCCGGTTCTGGTGATGCGGCCGTTGCAAAAGCTGAAAAGGTTGGCAAAGTTAAGCCGATTCGAATTGAAAAAGGCAACGTTGAAGATGAAAAAGCAAAGTGGATTGAACTTTTTAAAAAATACGGAAAAGAAAAAGCTATTAATTATAAGATGTCAGATACTTTTCCGTCTTTATCGCCTTTGCAGCATAAAGTATTAGGATGGGGTTTTATTTTAAAAAACGATAACGATCGCCTGGAAGTCCTTTTTGAAACCGGCATCCGCATGTTGATCAGCAACTACAAACAGTAGATTAAAGAACGCATTAAACGTCAGTTAAACACTAAAATTAACTCTGAAAAGTGGAATTAACAATTGAGTTCAAGATATTCCGCTTTTTAGATTGATTCATAAAAATTTAAATCTTAATATTGGTCGGCATGGCAAAAGATGATTTAGCACAATTTGAAGGTAAGGTTGTCGACGCGTTAGCGGGCGGGCTTTACAAAGTAGAACTCGAAACCAACAAAGTTGTTATCAACGCTAAACTTTGCGGTAAAATGCGCCGATTTAATATTCGTATCGTTGTTGGTGATCGCGTTACGGTTGGAGTTTCTCCGTATGACCCAACTCACGGCTTAGTGATGTACCGACATAAATAATTCCACAATTTACGCTTATGCGAAGACTGATGTAAAAAATGATGCAAATTATAAATCTTCGATCTCAGAACAAATCAACTTTCTCTTATAAAATATAAAAAGGAATTTAGCATGGATCAGGCTTTGCAAAGTTATTTAGCTCGTCATGTTCAAGGGGTCGCAATAAAATCAGCGGCCGCCGTTCTGGAATTAACTGCTGAAGGCGGAACAGTTCCATTCATCGCGCGTTACCGTAAAGAAAAAACGGGTAATCTAGATGAAGTTCAAATTCGTGCCGTCATCGAATCGCACGAAACGTTTCAAGAAATTACCAAGAGAAAATTATTTTTAGTTAAAGAAATCGGCGAGCAAAATAACCTGACTCCAGAAATTCAAAAGCGAATTGACCTTTCCTGGGACCTTAATGAGCTTGAGGAAATCTACAAACCATTTAAGAAAAAGAAAAAAACAAAAGCGACAATCGCGCGTGATGCGGGACTTGAGCCCTTAGCAAATTGGATTTGGGAAAAGGGTCACGGTCGCATTCAGGACGCGGACACGATGGAGATGAAAGCGAAAGCGTTCATTAATCCGACCCGTAAAATTATTACCTACGATGAAGCATTGAAAAGTGCGCAAGATATTATTGTTGAAAAAATCGCAAACGACCCGGCTCTTCGTGACATGGTTGTCAAAAATTATTTTGAACAAGGAAAAGCAACGGCTAAATCGGCAAAAGGTTACAAGCCTAATTCGAAGTACGAAATGTACGCCAAAGATTATTCTGAACCCATTAAGAATTTGTTAGAAGAGCGGGCTTCACACCGTTACATGGCCATGAAGCGCGGCTGGGAAGAAGAAGAGTTGACGGTTGATTTACAGGCCGACGACGAAATGCTTTTAAAAGCTTACGAGAAATTTGCCACGACGACTCCGGACAATGCAGTTGGGACCTACTTAAAAGAATCGGCGCGATTGGCGCTGAATGTTTATGTTTTGCCATCGGTAAAAAATGAAGTGCACGCCAAATTAAAAGAAAAATCAGATGAACACGCGATTAAAGTTTTCACGGAAAATGTGAAGCGTGTTTTACTAGGGTCGCCTTACGGTCCAAAATGCGTCCTGGGAGTCGATCCCGGTCTGCGCACGGGATGCAAAGTAGCCTTAGTTGATAAAGGTGGAAATTATATTTCTTATACCGTCATGCACACATTGGGTGAAGGTGCCGAAAAAAAAGCGACGGCCCTTATCGGTGAAGTAACAAAACAGATAAAAATCGAAGCGATTGCTGTCGGAAACGGAACGGCCGGTCGCGAGACTGAAGCTTTCGTAAAGAAAATTTTAAAAACATTAGGTAAAGATAAAGAAATTCCCGTGATCATGGTAAACGAGTCAGGAGCTTCGGTTTATTCAGCAAGTGAGGTGGCGCGTGCCGAATTTCCAGATTTAGATGTGACCGTTAAGGGCGCGATTTCGATTGCTCGAAGACTTCAAGATCCTTTGGCTGAATTAGTAAAAATTGATCCTAAGGCTATCGGTGTTGGCCAGTATCAACACGATGTGAATCAAAGTGCGTTAAAAAAAGGTCTTGAGGCCGTTGTTGAAAGCTGCGTGAACAATGTTGGCGTTGATGTGAATACCGCATCGACCTCGTTACTTTCGTTTGTTTCGGGCATTGGTCCGGGACTGGCGACGGCCATCATTGATCATCGGAAGAAAAACGGACTTTTTCAAGATCGTTCGGAGTTGATGAAAATCCCACGGTTTTCAGCAAAAATTTACGAGCAGGCCGCCGGCTTTCTAAGAATTGTGCACGGGAAAGTTTTTCTTGATTCCACAGGAATTCATCCGGAAAGATACAGCGCCGTGCGCGACATGGCCGCCGATTTAAATGTTGGCATCAATGAGCTTGTCGGTGAGGGTGCAAAAAAATTACTTACCGCGCGAACAAAGTGGGCGACGATTGTTGGTGAATACACTTTTGATGATATTTTAAAAGAGCTTGAAAAACCAGGCCGTGATCCTCGAGATCCTTTCAAAGTATTTAATTTTAAAGATGATATTTTTGAAGTGAAAGATTTAAAGGAAGGGATGATCTGTCCGGGGATTGTGACCAACGTGACAAACTTCGGGGCCTTTGTTGATATCGGCGTTCACCAAGATGGACTGGTGCATATTTCAGAAATTGCTCATAAATTTGTGGATGATCCTAGAAAAGTTGTTAATCCTGGAGATCAGGTTTCGGTCAAAGTATTGAAAATAGACTTGGCTAAGAATCAAATAGCTCTTTCGATGAAGCTGGATTCTGCTCCGGAGCATAAGGCTGTGCGAGACTTTAAGGAAAATCAGCCGCGTCCACCAAGAAATGATTTTAAACCGCGCGGAAGTGATCAGCAACGGGCTTCGTCGAACCCTGACCAGCGCCATCAACAACGTCCTTCGGCGGGTGGTGATCAACGGAATCAACCGCAGCGTGGACATGGTTCTCCGGCAAGACCTGCAGCGTCTCCGTTCAATAATCCGTTTGCAGCTTTACTAAACCAAGGCAATACTAAGAAGTAATCAAAATAACTATAAACTGATCATCACTAAGGAGATCACATGGCTTTAAAAATGGGTGGAAAAAGTAAAACGGCAAAAAATAAAAGCGCTCGACATAAAGCTAAGCGTATCACAAAGAAAAAACGTATGATCAAAGCGAACAAAAAGAAATAGTTTGAAAATAAAAAATATCTACGTCATCAGGCACGGTGAAACCGACTGGAATAAAGAAAGTCGGTTTCAAGGCCAAACGGATATTCCTTTAAATAGTAAAGGTCAGGAACAAGCTCTAGCCCTTGTTCCGATGATGCAGCAACTGCAAATTGATACAGTTCATTCCAGTCCTTTAATTCGAGCGTACAAAACGGCAGAAATTGCGACCGCGGAATTTAAATACGCGATTCAAAAAGATGATCGACTTAAAGAAACTCAAATTGGCAGCGTCGAAGGACTAACCTTAGAAGAAATTTTAGCCACTGTGGGTGAAGAGGCCCTGATTAAATGGCGCTCTTACGACGAGCGCTTACTGGACTATCGGTTTCCGGGTGGCGAATCAAAAAGGCAAATGATGTATCGGGCCCGCGCCGCCCTTCTGGATATTGCACAAAATGGAGTTCGAAAAAATGGAGCTGTCTTTGCGCACGGGATGCTGATGCGTGGCTTAACATTCATTTTTGGTTCGGGTGTTCCCTGGGATCATCACGCTTTTAGTAATGGATCTATCCATCACTTTTTATGGAGTGATGAGCAGCCGGAGTACATGAGTTACAAAGGTAAAATTAATTAATATGAAATTTATTGATGAATTTAATATTGAAAAAATTCATTCCAATGATTTTGATTCAAAAATAAAATCAACCTCGCAGGTAATCGGCATTTTTTTTTGGGGTGAAAACTGTCCCAATTGTGAAATTGCGAAAAATATTCTATCTGAAAATAGAGCGGAAGTAGGCCAGTGGCCACTGAAATGGTATCACGCCAATATCTACGAGGATTTTGACTTAGCGACGCGCTTTGGAATTTTTGGGATACCCATTTTCATCTTTTTCAAAGAGGGAAAAAAGTTAGGTAAGATTTCTCCGTTTCCAGGTTTTGATCCCTTTGATCAGGCCATTCAAAAACTTATTTTAGGCCATTCGTAGTCAGACGGCGACTCACAGAAACTGTTCAATGATTTGACAGGGGTAAGCCTTTTCCCGTTGTTTCGTCGGTAAAAAGAAATACGAGTGCTTTTTTGTAACCCGACTGCAATACCTTCGTTTTAATTTTTAAATTTTGGCCCTACTTTAGCTATTCTGCTGGTTAAGCGAATTTTCATTATGCGAACCCATAAATTGAAGTTTCTAAGAAAGCAGTTTAATTATGAGACAAATAAAAGCAGGTTTATTTTTGATGACGTGTGTTTTTGTAGGTTCTTCGGCTTTTTCGATGACTCTGCAAGAAGCGATAAAGTTTTCACTGCAAAATAATCCAAAAACCGTTGCGAATCAGTTGCGGGTCGAAGCCATGGAAGAGCGGGTCAAAGCTCAACGCATGAGTTGGTATCCGAAACTAAATATTTCTACTGGCATAGACACATCTAATTTCAAACAAACGTCTTCAGATGGAGCTAGCTCAGCCAGTCAGTCACGCGGAAATCGTATGGGAGTGAGTTCATCCATTAATCTTTACGACGGTGGTGCAGAAAAATATTCTCAACTTGCAGCGGAAGCCAACTTAAAGGCGACTCGTGCTAGATATAACTCAAGCAACGCACTGATCCCGAACACGCGGGGCAGTATCGCGCGGCAGGTTTCAACAGCCTATGTCAGCTTATTAGAAATTAAAGAGCAAAAAAAATATCTGGATCAGCTAGCAGGGATTTTAAAATTAATGATGAGTGTGGCTGATGAGAATGAAAAAGTACTTCTCAGTCAGCGGATGGACGATTTGAAAACGTCGCTTTTATCAAATTCTTCAAAAATGACCGAGGCCTTGATCGATTTTAAGTATTTCGCTACGGTGCCGGCGCCTGCGGAAATGCAGACCCTTGAGCAAGTCATCGACTCTTTGAAAATTCCGGTGAACGCTGACGAAGCGTTTCGAATCGCCGTTCAGAAAAGTCCGAATTTGAAACAAGCAGAATTTGAATTAGAAGCCGCAAAACAAAATTATAAGTCTGAAAAAGCTAATTTGTATTCGCCGCGCGTTTCTTTAGCCACTTCGATCAACCGCAGTGGAAGCCAAAGCGATGGAAGTTCGTCGAATTCAAGATCAGTATCCATCGGAGTCATGTTGTCCTATACTTTGGATCCCGCGACGGGACATCGCGACAGTGCCGCGTCTAAGAATGTTGAAGCGGCTCAACGTGATAGTGACGGAGCAACCGAGGAACTAAAGTTTGAAATTGAGTCGATCTACCCTAGGCTAGATAGCATGCAACAAATTTACAGATCTCAACTTGAAAGTTTGAACAATGCTGAAGTTAATTTGGCGAACCTAGTTAAAAAACTTCAAGGTGGCGAAAAAATAGATTTGCAAAAGTTTGGGTTACCGATCTTAGATAACCAGCGCCAGCAGACATTTATTTGCTTGAGCCAAAAGATCGAAATATTAACAACTCGTTTTAGTATACAACGCACCGTCGGCACGTTGTTTGATAATGTTGGTTTGGAACTGACTGCTTTCTAATCCATCAAGAGTACTCCCGCGCCCTAGGACTCAAATAATTAGAAACTCGTCTAGCTAACTAGACCTGGGTTTGACGGATGGAATTAAACAAGTGAGTGTTAAGTTTCACAAAGGGGTTATTCAATGAAATTATTTATCGTGCTTTCTTTTTGCCTTTCCAGTTTATTTTGCTTCGCCAGTGATGATCCAAAAGTTTCATTAGAGACCTTAAAGAAAAGTCTAACCCAGTTTGGCTTGGCTAAAGTTAACGGTATTGAAACCTTATCAGGAAGGCCGATTCCTGCTTTATTTTTTGGAACTCACAAAATTAACAGCAACTTTGAAATTGTTGATAGCGTTAAAAAAAGTCACGGTGGAACAGCGACGGTCTTTGTAAAAGACGGCTCTGAATTCGTTCGTATTACCACAAATGTGATGCAACCAGATGGCGCTCGGGCGATTGGGACAAGATTATCTCACAATATTGCTTACGACACGGTAGTTAAAGGTAATACGTATTGCGGCCCAGTAGATATCTTGGCTAAAAAATATGAAACTTGCTATGAGCCAATAAAAGATTCTACAGGTGCAGTTATCGGAATTTATTACGTCGGATATATGAAATAGATATTTAAATACGTGCGTAACGGTCTTGCTTTCTGCAGACCGTTGAAAATTCTTTTAATTATTTAAATTTGAATCGACCTATTGCTTAAAGCGTTCACGACAAGCCAGAACGCACTTTGAAATTTCAGTGAAGCCGGTGCCACCTTTTTCGGAGGCCACAAATTGCGGAAAATGGCGCATGGAGCTTTGAAAATTCAGCACATTGGACACCCCGAAGCTAAGCGGAAAATGTTCGAACATCGGCTCGTCATTGGGCGAATCTCCAACAAAAATGCACTTTTTTAAAATATCTTCTTGAGACAAGTCATACTGATTTTTCAAAAACAGAAGTGTCGTTGTCAGTTTGTTGTAGTTACCGAACCAGCCGTTCACGTGGATAGAGCTGACTTTAGCTTCGGCCTGATGGACTTTAAAGATGTCGACAATCTTTTGAATGGCCTGAGCGCTTAGTGGCTTAACATCTTCTGCGAAATCAATTGCAAGATCCATCAGTCGGCAAAATTGATCCGAAGAGACTGCGCTTCCGGGGACTTTTTCTAAAACTTCTTTTTGAATTTGCATCAATCTAATTTTGTTTTCTGCCATTGTTTGCTCATTAGCAAAAAACCAGCGCTGCATTTTTTGATTTTCGTAGTGAAAATAAAATCCGCCATTTTCTCCGACGACACCGGCGACGGGCCAAAAGCGTGCGATCATTTCGCACCAACCAGCTGGACGTCCAGTTATCGGAATGACTTTAAGGCCTGCGTCGTGGAGTTTCCACAAAGAATCGTACGCGTTCGAATGAAGTTGGCCTTCCGTAGTTAACGTGTCGTCGATATCGGTCAGTACAAATTCGATCTGGGAATTAAACTCTTTCAAATTTTTCATTGTGCTTTCTATGAAATCAGTGTTTTTTAATAGTCTAGAGGAATACTGATGGCGAAGAAAGCTGTAAATAGTGAAAAGTCGAATTCTGGATTGGGAATGAAGTTGGTGATCGTCGAGTCGCCAACGAAGGCGAAGACAATTCGAAAGTTCTTGGGCGCAAATTATATCGTTGAATCTTGCATGGGACACGTGCGCGATTTGCCCCAATCAGCAAAAGATATTCCAGAAAAAGTAAAAAAAGAAAAATGGGCTCATCTGGGCGTAAATGTTGATAAAAATTTCGAACCTTTATATTGCATTCCGAAAGATAAAACAAAAGTCATTCGAAACTTAAAAGATAAATTAGAAGAATGTAATGAATTATTCCTGGCAACGGATGAAGACCGCGAAGGTGAAAGCATCAGTTGGCATTTGCTGGAAGTTCTAAAACCAAAAGTTCCCACTAAGCGCATGGTTTTTCACGAAATTACGAAAGAAGCTATCCATAAGGCTTTAACGGATACTCGAGAAATAGATTATAATTTAGTTCGAGCGCAGGAAGCGCGGCGTGTTTTGGATCGCTTGGTCGGCTACACGATATCTCCGCTATTGTGGAAAAAAGTGGCCTATGGATTATCTGCAGGTCGCGTTCAATCCGTAGCCGTTAGAATTATTGTTGAGCGTGAAAAAGAGCGCATTCGCTTCAAAAAATCAGCTTATTTCGGAGTTTTGGCTGAGCTAGAGAAAAGCAATCAAAGTTTTGAATCCAAAATTTCAACGTATAAAAATCAGCGTGTCGCTACCGGAAAAGATTTTGATGGTCTAACCGGCCAGTTGCTTGTTGGAAAAGATTTACTAGTTCTAGATCAAAAAGCGGCTGAGCAAATTTTAAAAGATTTAAAAACAGCAACTTGGATCGTGACTGAAGTTGAAGAAAGACCCGTCACGAGAAAACCTTCGGCTCCGTTTATTACTTCAACTCTGCAACAAGAATCGAATCGTAAGTTAGGTTTAAGTTCACGAGAAACAATGCAGGTCGCGCAAAAATTGTACGAGCAAGGTTTTATCACTTACATGCGTACTGATTCTACTTATTTATCCGAAGAAGCTTTAAAAGCAGCTCGGCAATCGATTAAAGAAAAATATGGAGCCGAATATTTGCCCGCGTCCCCGAGAACTTTTGATGGAAAGAAAGTAAAAGGGGCCCAAGAAGCCCACGAAGCCATTCGTCCAGCGGGGACGCAGTTTCAAGATCCTGACGAAACGGGTTTGATCGGGGCGCAATTTAAATTGTACGATTTAATATGGAAGCGCACTATGGCTTCCCAAATGACGGACGCCCGACAAAAGCAAGTCAGCTCGAAAATCAAAGCTGGCGATGCGGTATTTTCAGCTAGCGGGACCACGATAGAATTTCCCGGTTTTTTACGAGCCTATGTCGAAGGAAGTGATGATCCGGATGCCGATTTAGAATCTCGTGAAGTTAAATTACCGAAATTAGTTGTAAATGATTCTTTAAAATTACAAAAAATAGATCCGACGTCTCATGAAACAAAGCCGCCCGCGCGGTTTACGGAAGCCTCGTTAGTGCAAATTATGGAAAAAGAAGGTATTGGTCGCCCTTCCACTTACGCCAGCGTTATCGGGACCATTATTGATCGCGGTTATATTCGTAAACAAGGAAGCGCGTTGATTCCAACATTTACCGCGATGGTCGTTTCTAAACTATTGTCGCAGCATTTGACTCAATATGTGGATTTAGGTTTTACCTCGCAGATGGAAAAATCTTTGGATAATATCGCCGAAGGTGATTTAAACTGGGAAAAATATCTAACAAGCGTTTATCACGGCCCGAAGGGCTTACGGGCTGTTGTCGAAACTCAAGGGGAAAAAATTATTCCTGAAGAGGCCCGTTCCGTAAAGTTGGAAGGTTTAGATCAGTACGAATTCCATGTGGGCCGTTACGGAGCTTACGTAAAGTCAAAGCGCGGTGAAGATAGTTTTAGCGCTTCGATTCCTGATTCGGAAGCCCCGGCCGATATGACTGGCGAACACGTTGAAAAATTAATCGATCAAAAATTAAAAGGTGCTGATTCGTTAGGTCTGGACCCTGTTACGGAAAAAAAGATTTATGTTCTGAACGGGCGATATGGGCCCTACGTTCAATTGGGTGAAAGTGACGACGAAAAAATCAAGCGGGGATCGCTTCCACCGGGAGTCAAACCCGAAGACATTGATTTACCAATGGCTTTAGAAATTTTGTCGATGCCAAAAACTTTAGGATTACATCCGGACACTCAAAAAGATGTTAAGGTTGGAATTGGTCGCTTCGGACCCTTTGTTCTGCATGATGGAGACTACCGATCCTTACCGAAGACAGAAACGGTCTTTACTATGGATTTAGTGAAATCTTTAGAGCTGTTGTCTCAACCCAAAAAAGGTCGCGGCAAAGCTTCGGCCTTAAAAGAATTCGGAAATCATCCCATTCATAACGTACCTGTGAGTTTGTTCAACGGTCCCTATGGTCCTTACATTAAAGCCGGCAAAACCAATGTCAGTCTTCCCGAAGGAATGACCGTGGATGCTTTGGTAGCCGTTAAGGCCTTTGAACTGATTAATGACAAAATTGGAACCGTGGCGATCAACGAGCCTACGAAGAAAAAGAAAAAAGTAGGACGCGCCGGAAAAGCCGCTTCGAAAAAAACAGAAGTTGTTGTACCTATTAAAAAAATTATTGTGAAAAAAGCCGCAAAAAAGGCCACTAAAAATTAACTATGAGTGATGAAGAAAATAAATTCGCAATTAAAAAACTAGGTCAGTTAGAGCTTGGGGAAACGCGCATCAAAGAGCCCGATCGCAATTTCAACCGTGGCGGTCGCAGTTTTTATTTTTTTGATTTCGATGATAATATTGCTTTTTTAACAACACCGCTGATTTTATTTCATAAAAAAACCGGTGAAGAGCTGGGTTTAACTAGCAGCGAGTGGGCGCTTCACCATGCTTCGATCGGCAAGCATGGGCGTTTTAGCGACTACGAAATAAATTTCGATGATCATGCGGGAACTTTTCGTTATTTTCGGGATATTGACATTCATATTTTGGAAAAAGAATTAAACCGAAAGCAGCCCTTTATTGAGGATGTATTAACCGCGTTACAGGGGCCCGACCTGCACTGGAAAGGGCCGTCGTGGGACTGCTTTTATCACGCGACATTCAATCAGCGGCCGGTCTCAGTTATCACGGCGCGTGGTCACTCGGCGGAAATATTAAAACAGGGAATTCACGAATTTGTGAAAGCCGGTTACTTACCGGCTCCGCCTAATTATTTAAGCATTTACGCGGTTAGTAATAAAGAAGTGCGCCAGCATCTCAACGATCATGACTTTAAACTTTCAACGGCTGAATTAAAACAAAAGGCGATTCGAGCCTCGGTGGAAAAAGCGATTGAGGTGTATGGTTATTCTCCGCATCACCGCTTTGGCATGAGTGATGACGATCCAAAAAATATTCAGTTGATCGTCGAAGAAATGGCTCGACTGAAGTCGATTTATCCCGAAATGTCATTTTTCATGATTGAAACCCACGACGGCAGTTTCGTTAAGCACGAAATTACCCAGCACGGAATGAAGTCCCAAACCATTCTTAATGCCGAAGCACAACTTGAGTTGTTTAATGCAACTCGACGTAAGTCTTAACTGAAACAACACACCGTACAAGGCCTTACTTATCCCTAAAAGCAGGCTTATACTTTTGAGATCATCAAACCGGTTGGTAAAAGGAAAATTATGACACTTCAAAAGTCTCTATTTGCATCACTGTTTTTAGCGAGTTCACTGGTATTGGCTCAAGGTTTAAATTTTTCGCGAACGTTAGATTGCAATTGGGTTGATCCAATTCAAACTGGTTTTTTGCAGAACCACTTAGTTTTTAAACAGGCCGATAAAGAATTACAGGCCCGAGTTATCGATCAATACATCAAACGTCAGGACGCCGCAAAAATATATTTATTAGAGGCTGATGTCGCGCAAATAAAAACAATTATGAAAGATCTTTTCGCCAGCGTAGCGAAAAAAGACTGCCATTTTACCTCGGATGTTCAGGCCCTCATTGTCAAGCGAACGGAAGAGCGTGCCGATTTCGTGAAAAAAACTTTGGGAAAAGATTTTAAATTTGATAAAACCGTAGAATTTTCGTACGACCCAGATCATAAGCCTCATCCTAAAACCAAGGAAGAAGCTGAAGAGTTTTTGAAAAAATTTATTCAATTTCAAATCGCAAACTATTTAGCAACTGATGTCAAGTTGGAAGAAGCTAAAGCTAAAGTCGTAAAAAATTACGAGCGTAATTTGAAACGTGTGAAAGAGACTAAGGCGGAAGAACTGATTTCAAATTATCTAAATTCATTTGCGATGTCATTAGATCCTCATTCCAACTTCTTTTCTAAAGATTACTACGAGGATTTTACAATCGACATGAGTTTATCGTTAGAGGGAATTGGCGCGACGCTTTCCCAGCAAGATGGATTTACGACGATCGAAGGTTTAGTTCCCGGCGGAGCCGCTTCGAAATCACGCCTTCTTGAGCCTCAAGATAAAATTGTGGCTGTTGGAAAAAAAGACGGGAAGATGGAAAACGTGATCGACATGGATTTAAAGGATGTCGTCAAAATGATTCGGGGACCAAAAGGAACCAAGGTCAAATTATCTATTTTACGAAAAGAAGCTGACGGCAATAAAAAGTTCGATGTGGAATTAACGCGTGAGAAAATTTCTTTAGAAGACAATGCCGTTTCAATCACCTATTTAGATAAAGAGTTAAACGGACTAAAAAAGAAGATTGGCATTATTAATTTTCCTTCATTCTATGCTGACAATAAGCGTGGTGGTCGCTCTTCGGCTGCCGATTTAAAGAAAGTCATTGCGGAAGCGCGAACAAAAAAATTAGATGGATTGGTTCTTGATCTTTCTAATAACGGCGGCGGTTCATTAGATGATGCTGTCAAAATTGGTGGGTTGTTTTTTAAAACAGGAAATGTCGTGAAGCAATCATCCAGTAAAGAAGGCGCCGAATTAGCCTTAGCTGACACGGATGAAATGGTCGACTGGGCAGGGCCTTTAGTGATTTTAACTTCTAGAATCAGTGCCTCGGCATCAGAAATTGTTTCTGGAGCTTTAAAAGATTACAACCGCGCCGTGATTGTGGGATCAGATCATACGTACGGAAAAGGAAGCGTTCAGACTGTACTTCCAGTTCCCGGTGAGCTTGGAGCTTTAAAAGTAACGATCGGAATGTTTTTTACTCCGGGAGGTTTTTCAACCCAGCATCGCGGCGTTGAATCCGATGTGATTATCCCAAGTCCTTACGCCGTTGAAGATATCGGTGAGAAAAGTATGGATTATTCTTTACCGCCAAAAAAAATAGACAGCTTCTTGTCTAAAACAGCTTACGTTGAAAAAGGCGAGGGCGCTTGGGCCACGATCAAACCAAATTGGATTAAGTCTTTGAAGGAGCGATCGCAAGAGCGCGTTTCTAAAAACGCAGACTTTAAAAAAATTATGGATGAGTTAGAAAAAACGAAAAAGTCAGGCAAAGTCATTAAAGTGGCTGAAGTCATTAAAGATAAGGGCGAAAAAGATAAGAAGATCAAAAAAAGCCGTTATTCTTCGGATAAGGCTGAGAAAGAAAAAGAGTACCTGAAGCGTGCCGATATTCAGGAAGCTGCCAACGTGCTGACCGACCTAATTCTATTAGAAGATGGAAAAGAGCTTAGTAAGATTGCACAAATGACAAAATAAAAGTCAGATTTTCAAATGAGAAAAGGCTTCCTTTAAAAAAGGGAGCCTTTTTTTTTATGCACCTCATTAACTACACCATTTGCCCCTTAATTTAGTTACAGTAAGGACTTAAAAAGGTGTCTATGGCGAGCTCAAAAAAAGTGAAGAAATCGGCAGTTCAGATGCCGGCAAAAAAAGTGTCTGAAAAATTATTATCTGAAAATAAATTAAAGCAAAAA
>JAYTHR010000015.1:0-2105 GCA_043732425.1 Bdellovibrionales bacterium | reverse complement strand
TTTTAATCTGGAAGTTTTGTCTTAATTTTATCTTTATAAATAGTCATCAAACTAATTTTGAATTGCTGCATTTAATCCCATCATTCATTTTACTTTTTAGTAAAAATAAATTGTTTTCTCTTCGAATAACTTGGGCGTTAGCTTGTTTGTTTGCGGCCAGAGTCAAATTGAATGAGGGCTGGATATTAGGTTCTTACTTTACGAGTTTACGCTTAGGCCTGCCATTAATTCCAAAGCCATTAATTCCCATCGTGACAAATGCCGTTATTTTAGGTGAAATAATATTGTCATACGGACTAATTGCGAAAAATGATCGAGTACGGAAAATTTCTTTATCAACTTGGCTTGGCTTTCATCTTTACTCTGCTACTTTCGTAGGATTCTACTATCCTGTTCGCTGCCTTCTTTTTCTTGGGACTATTTTTGCATTTCCACAAAATGATTCTAGTTTTGCAAAGTCAGAATCCAAGCGAATGAGTTTGAGGTCATGGGTCGCTATTGGCCTGATTGTATTTATTAACTTTTTACCTTCCGTAGTCTCCAAGGATCCAAATTTATCCACGGAAGGGCTTGATTACGGATTTTTTATGATCAATTCGAATTATCAATGTTTAAGTTCTGTAACAACATTAAATTCATCTGGAGCAGCCATAAAAAATTGGAAGTCAGGAAGCACTGCTGCCATGAACCGCTGTTTTGTTATCGATACTTTTCAAGCGATTAAAAGACAATGCGCCCAATTGGGCCCCGGTCAGAAGATAACCTGGTCCTTTTTGCAATCGCAAAATGGGGGTCCATTTTATGAAATTATAAGTGAGCCTGATGCCTGTGCATTAACTTTTAATGCTTTTGCACCAAATAGCTGGATTCGGACACCCACAGAACAGCTGATACGCGGATACCCGGAAAAAAACTCGGCGCTATCCGTGAATCAGATTCCTGAAATTAAATCCTTACCTTTCGAGTTAAATTCCAACTCTGTACTTAAAGATCATTATAATTTGTTGCTGCTGTTTTATAAAGTAGTTTGGGGCTTCATCTTTTTTTTGATGATTTGTGCAGGAATTAAAATAAAGTTACCGTTATCACGGATCATAAAAAAGTAGGGACATGGTAGAGCTTAAAAAAATTATTCAGAAGAATTCACTTTTTAATGCGTCCACACTGGAACGATTAACCACTGAAGATCAAAACAAAAGTGATGATGTTAAGTGGATTTTTGATCTAAGGTCTATTTTATTAGATTCAAAAATTTGCAACAGCATTGCTGAAAAATTTTGGGCTTTCCACGCGAATGATTTTGACCTGCAAATAGCTACTATGGAATTGGCCGGCGTTCCGTTATTAGCTGCCATAATAGCGGTGGGTCATCACCAGGGAAGATACTGCACGGGATTAGTGGTTAGAAAAAGTCCAAAAAAAAACGGCTTATTCAGGGTTATTGAGGGGACTGCTCGTCAAAATGTTAATACCATCGTCGTCGACGATATTATAAATTCCGGAACCTCTGTCGAAAAATGTTTGCTTAATCTTGCAGAAATCGGAGTCAGCTGCACGGCTTGTTTTTCTATCATTGATTACGGCACAAGATTTTTCGATAAAATAAAGTTGAAGTATAAGTTGACCTCTAATTCAATATTCCGATTAGACGATTTTAAATTACAAATGGGCGGAAGCTCGCAAACTCTTTCAGATTTGGCTGGATTTACAACCAAGTGGGTTGCGGATCCGAAGCTGGCTTGGAATCAGCGTCTGATTTTTTGCAAATCAACACCACTTTTTTCTGATGGCATTGTTTATTGGGGAACCGACGCAAATATTTTCTTCGCCACGGATAGCCGTGATGGTTCAGAAATTTGGAGGCATACAGGGCCTCTAAAAAGTTTCTTAAAAGGCGTCTGGTCTAGTCCTTGCGCTGATAAAAAAAACATTTATTTCGGTTCTTACGACGGCGGGCTTTACGCTCTGAACAAAAAATCTGGCTCAGTTGTTTGGGAATGTAATGTGGCCGACTTTGTTGGGTCCTCACCAGCGTTGGCAGAAGACTTAGAATTAATTTTTATTGGTCAAGAATTTGCGTCATCAAATAATAAAGGGGCTATCGC
>JAYTHR010000014.1:0-2107 GCA_043732425.1 Bdellovibrionales bacterium | reverse complement strand
ATCAGGGAATGATTTTAGGTCCCGATGGTGAAAAAATGTCAAAGTCGCGCGGCAACGTGATTCAAGCTGATGAAGTCGCCGGAAATTACGGCGTCGATGCCTTACGTTGTTTTGTTTGCTTTCTGGGCCCTTTAGATAAAGACAAAGCGTGGTCACCAACCGGCATCGACGGCGTTAAAAGATTTCTAGATCGATTTTATCGATTGGCGCTAAATGAAGAGACTTCAGCCGTTCTGGCCACAGACACCGATCTGCCGTCAGAAGTTGAAAAAAGTTTGCACAAGACCATTAAAAAAGTGACTAGCGATATTGAAAACCTAAGCTTCAACACGGCCATCAGTCAGATGATGATCTTCATCAATGATCTTTACAAATTCGAGTGCAAATCTAAAAAAGCGTTACTACCGCTAGCGCAACTTCTTCAGCCGTTTGCTCCGCATTTAGCTGAAGAGATCTGGCACAAACTGGGTGGATCAGGCCTAGTGGTGACGGCACCTTGGCCTCAGTTTAAGCCCGAACTTTGTGTCGACGACACTGTTGTTTTAGGAGTTCAGGTCAACGGCAAAATGCGCGGTACGATTGAAATCAGTTTAGATACTGATGAAAAAACAGCCGTTTCTGAAGCCTTGAAATTATCAACCGTGACGACCGCCTTGATGGGAAAGCCACCAACAAAAGTGATCTATAAAGCCGGTAAGATTTTAAATTTGATTGCGCCAAATTAGTTGCAACGTGCCAAAGTTAAATGTAAGAACTGATTAAATATTTCTGATTTAATCAGCTCTTTTTTGGAGGTTCAAACGATGAGTCTTACCACCGATACTAAAGTTTCCACAGGCGCAAGCACTTCAACGGCCACTGCAACCGCAACTCAATCCCACTCTTCCACCTCCACGCCAGTGGGTTCAACTTCATCTTACGGTGATTCTCAACCAACGACTCATGCTTTCTCGCAGTTAAAATCAGAAAGCTGGAGTGTTGAAAAAAGTGCGCAGACCTACGGAATTAATAATTGGGGTAACGGCTATTTTCGAATCAACAACCAAGGTAACGTTTCTGTCACGCCAAAAGGTTTAGCCGGCGACAGCGTTGATCTTTACGAACTGACTCAAGAATTACAAGATCGCGGAATTCGCGTACCGATCATGATTCGCTTTCCTGATATTATTCGTGAACGCGTGAACTTACTGCACTCTTGTTTTCAAAAAGCGATCGCGGATCACAACTACAAAGGAAATTACTGCGGCGTTTTCCCGATCAAAGTGAATCAGCAACGCCACTTGGTCCAAGAATTAGTTAAGTTTGGAAAAGAAGTTCGTCTGGGCCTAGAGTGTGGCTCAAAACCAGAACTACTTGTCGTGCTTTCTTTAATGAACACTCCCAACGGAGTTATCATTTGTAATGGATTTAAAGATACCGAATATATCGAAACCGCATTACTTGCGCAGAAAATTGGTCGCGAAATTATTATTGTCGTTGATCGCAAAGATGAATTAAAAATTATTACCGAAACCGCTAAAAAATTAAATATGCGTCCCAAAATTGGCTTTCGCGCGAAACTAAATACGCAAGGTGCCGGCAAATGGGTTGATTCTGCAGGGGCTCGTTCGAAGTTTGGTTTAACGGCTGTCGAAATTGTTGAGGGCGTTGAATTTTTAAAGAAACAAAACATGCTCGATTGTCTCGAATTACTTCACTACCATATTGGATCTCAAGTCCCTTCGATTCAAAGTATTAAATCTTCATTGAAAGAAGCCGTGCGGTTTTACACCGAAATACATAATCTAGGTGCTGGCTTAAAGTATATCGATGTGGGCGGCGGCCTGGGTGTTGATTACGATGGCTCAGGAACTTCGGATTCTTCGGTTAATTATTCCGAGCAAGAATACGCGAATGATATCGTTTCCACATTGCAAACCATGTGTGATGAAAAAAATATTCCTCATCCAAGTATTGTGACCGAAGCAGGTCGCTCGCTAGTGGCCCATCACTCGGTTTTAGTTTTCAATGTCATGGGCGTTAATAATCTTTATCGCAATGAACCGCCAACGGCCGCGATAAAAAAAGATCCCGCCTTGATGCAAGAGATGCAGTATATTTTTGAAAA
>JAYTHR010000013.1:0-20251 GCA_043732425.1 Bdellovibrionales bacterium | reverse complement strand
TTTTAAAAGTTATGCGCACCTGCTCGGTGTCGAAAAAACCATTGAAGAACTTAAAAAGCAGTCACATTTAGCCTTAGAAAGTTTAAATATTTTTGATTTAGCAAAAAAGCAGCTTTTAGTCGATATGATTCAATACAATCTCGAGCGAACGTCCTAGTGAGACTCGATGTTTTTTTAGTGGATAGAAAGTTAGCGGTTTCAAGAACTCAGGCTCAGGAACTTATTTTACGGGGCCATGTTTACCTTAAAAGCTTCGATAAAGAAATCATTCTTAAAAAACCTAGCTATTTGGTTCAAGATGCCGAGCGGGATATCATTTTTGTAAAAATTAATGAAATTCAAAAATATGTTTCTCGAGGCGGCCTAAAACTCGAACAGGCTTTAAAAAAAATCAACTTGAATGTTAATAGGAAAATAGTTTTAGACGTTGGTCAGTCCACGGGAGGATTTACAGATTGTCTTTTGCAACGTGGTGTGGAGAAAGTTGTGGGAATCGATGTTGGTCATTCGCAACTTCAAGAAAAAATAAAATTAGATTCAAAGGTCGCTTTTTTCGAAAATGTTCATGTGAAAGATCTGCAAGACCATTTAGAATTTAAAGAATCAAATCCTGCAGGCGGGTTCGATCTCATTGTAGCTGATGTTTCATTTATCTCATTAACTAAAGTAATTCCGCACTTGAGTTCATTTTTAAAAATGAACGGTGACTATTTGTTGTTGGTAAAGCCGCAGTTTGAATTAAGTAAAAAAGATTTGGATAAAAATGGAATTGTAAGGAATCCTAAAGGTTATCTGCTCGTAAAAAATCAAATTGAAGATGCTGCTCGCCTTTCTTTCGGAGAAGTAATAAGTTATTTTCAGTCAGAAACAATCGGTAAGGACGGAAATCAGGAGTTTTTTATTTATGGAAAAAAAACAAAGTAATTTTTGTGCGCTAATTGTGATATTAGTTCTACTCAGTGGTTGCGGCATTCACACAGTTCGCCCCACAGCCCAGCCAAAAATGGGGGTGATCGTAAAGTCAGATGAGCAAAAACCATCGGATGCGGTCTCTACCGATAAAAACCTAGAAAAAAATAAAGATACTGTGGGGTCTGCTGGAACTCCGGCTTCTGCCTCGGCGGGCACAACTCAGCCCCCAGCGATGTTGCCGAAGTTTGGGTTCTTATTTTCTGGTGGCGGAGCGAAAGCTTGGGCGCACATTGGTGTATTAAAAGAACTTCAAAAACTTAAGTGGCCCGTCAGCGCGGTCGGTGGGTTCGAATGGGGTGCTGTCGTAGCTGCGACCTACGCTGAAAATCTTTCGGCTAATGAAGTCGAGTGGGAAATGTCGAAGCTGAAGGATTTTGATAAGTGGGATCAGTTTATTAAGGCCGCTTATCCTCGGAAGATGACGGCAGACTTGAAAGTTCCCTTTGTCTGCGCTTCTTTAAACATCGCCAAGCAAACTATTTATCTGTTGAATCGGGGCCAGCTCGATCAGCTTTTACCATTTTGCCTATCCGCGCCTGGGGTGACTAAGCCGATCAATCAGTCGGTAGCGGTGATGACTGATCTTACATCTTTGGCTCAGCACTTGCGAGCCACGGGCGCGACAAAAATCATCCTGATTAATGTTTTAGCTCAGCAAACTAAGCGCTCGTTTCTGAACGATTTTGAATCTAGCGACAATGTATTATGGGCCCAATCAGCGGCCCTTATGGCTAAGAAGCCATCTGGAATTGATGAGGTCGTTGATATCAATTTGGATAACTTCGGAATAAAAGATTTGGACAAGCGTCGAGAGATTGTAGCCAAAGGCAGTGAATTGAGCTATACTCAGCTAAAGAAATTAGCAGAAAAATACGGTCTTTAATATCTTTTGAAAGTGAAAACAGTCATGAGAAAATCCACAGAAAATCCTGAAATATTTAAAAACAGACGAAAAAAAGTAGCGGCCGGCTTAAACGGCGCGGCTTTAATCGTGGCGGCTCACCCCGAGCAACTTCGTAACGATGACGTTCATCATTTTTACCGCCAAGATTCCAATCTGTATTATTTAACGGGTTTTGAAGAGCCCGAAAGTTTTTTAATTATTCGCCCCGGAAAAAATCCGGAATCCATTATGTTTGTACGACAAAAAAATGTCGAGCGTGAAACGTGGGATGGTTTTCGTTTCGGGCCTGAGGGAACTCAGAAAGAATTTTTAATTGATGCGGTCTATCCCATCGAAGAATTCACGACAAAGTCTGTCGAGCTTTTAAAAGGTTACGAAGAAGTTTATTTTCGCCAATTCAAAAATCCGGCGGCAGATTTATTAGTGCAAAACACGTTACTCGAATTAAAAAAAGCATATGGTCGTTCTGGCTATGGTTTACTTACCGTAAAAGACGCCGATACATTTCTTGGAGAATTTCGCTTAAAAAAAGATGAAAGCGATATCGCAAACTTAAGAAAAGCCTGTCAAATTTCTGCCGACGCGCACGTGGCTGCGATGAAATTTACAAAGCCGGGTGTGAACGAGCGTCAGGTCCAAGCTGTTCTGGCATACAACTTCTACATGAATGGGGCTGCGCGAGTTGGTTATCCTTACATCATTGCCTCGGGGAATAATGCAACCACACTGCATTACAATTTTAACGATCAAGTTTGTAAAAAGGATGATTTGTTACTGATCGATGCCGGTGCAGAATATAATTACTATTCCGGAGACATCACCAGAACTTATCCTGTCAGCGGGCGCTTTTCTCCCGCTCAAAAAAAAGTCTACGAAGGTATTCTTAAAATTCAAAAAGATCTGATCGCTTACTTGAAACCAGGAATTTACTTTAAAGATTTACACGAAATGGCTGTTCATAGCTTAACAGAATTAATGTTAGAGCTAGGATTAGTATCCGGTCGAAAAGAAGATGTGATCAAATCAAATCAGCACCGCAAGTACTATCCCCATGGCGTTGGGCATTGGTTAGGTATGGACGTTCATGATTCGGGCCTTTACTTCATTAAAGGTGAGCCTCGTCCAATTGAAGAAGGCATGAGTTTCACGATTGAACCTGGTCTTTATATACCAGAAAATGATATGTCAGCGCCTGCAGAGCTTCGTGGAATTGGAATTCGAATTGAAGATGATATCGTGATCACGAAAAATAGCTGTGACGTCATGACTTCCGGAGTTCCAAAAGAAATTAGTGAAATTGAAAAGATTGTTGGAACGGCACACTAGAAGTCGGACTCGGATGAAGAAAGCTTTAGTCTAAGTTAATGCTTTCTTCTTTTCGAGTGTTATCTGTTTTAAGATCTAAAAAACGAATCTGCGCAATAAGCGGCGCCGTCACATCAGATTCATCGCTAAATAATTCAATGTGAATATAAAAGTCAGAATTGCTATCTTGGGGCATTTTTAATTTTTTAATTTCTAAGATATCTTTTTGATAGCGCTCGGAAAGGCCCGCAATTTCGATTCTTTGCGGTTTTTGAAACTTTAAAAGATACTTTTTTAAAGTTAAGGCTTTCGAGTGAGTTTCAACTGCAATCTTTTTTTCGTTTTGGTACTTGTTCTTTAAAATGAGTGAGACACCAAAAAGTACTAAAACAAGAATGACTATTTTGAAAACGCGGGTAATCAGCTGATTCATATAAACCGATGGCTGAACCAGTTATTTTTCTCAGCTAATTTCATTAACTCGTTTTCAGACTGAAATAACTTATCATCCCGAGAAGCAGCACTTACCGCTAGTCTGATGTGGGTCGCAGCTTGCAGCAGCTCGGCGTCTCCTAAAGTATTACCACTAGCGAAAAAAGGCTGAATCCCATTAGTTTTCTGTAACAAGGCATCTGCTTTTCCCTGGCGGTAAGTGATTGGCAAAATGGGTTGATTGGTGATGACTTCATTTTGCACTAAGGTTTGTATCCCAATTACATTTTCAGAAGAAAGCCCCAGGGCGCGGGCTCCGCTTTCTACGGCCCAGCTTACGGACGCCGTCACAATATAAACTTGAACCTGATTTTGTAAAAATAAATCAATTAGCTTTTTTTGTTCTGAAAACAAAGGGACAGGTTGAATTTCATCAAAGGCGGCTTGGCTCCAATCACGGACCTGTTTCAAAGTCTGGCCCTGGTTGATTTGCGCTAACCAAAGGTAAGCCTCGCGAGGGTCGTTATTTTTTTTCTTAAGTTCTAAATAGTGGTTCCAAGCCTGCGCCGGAAGATCTACTAATTTATGATCAATTTGGTAATGAAAGAAATTTTCACCCAGATCTGTATCCCACAAGGTTCCGTCAGCATCAAACGTGGCCACTAGCGGTAGGGCGGACTGATTTTTTAGTCCGGCTAAGGTTTTTTCGGTTGAAGCCCAGAACGCATCAGAAAAAGGTTTGTAGTTCATTGGCAAATTTTAATAGACCCCTTATATCTTGTCATTAGAAGTTTAACAAAGTTGCTGTACTTTAGCTTGTTATCGCTACTAGATTAGGATGAAATAAAACTATGGCACAGCATAAAAATGAAGTTTCGTATCGAATTGCGCAGTTAGATGATGTGGATTCTGTTTACGAATTTGAATTACAAAAAACCTCTGTTCCAGCAAGTGATGACTACGACAAAATGATGGCTGTTTGGAGTTCGCCTTTTCGTAAAGAATCTTTAGAACATTATTTTAAATTAGGCTGGAGTTTCTTAGCTTTAGATTCAGAAAAACGAGTTGTCGGATTTTTCTTAGGGCAGCCGCTTTTATTTTTTGACCAGCAAACGCAATCTTTATGGATTGAACATGTAAGCTCGAATGATTTAGTTATTTCTACCGAGCTTGTCGATATTGCGTATCGCCTGGCCCGTGAAAAACATTTTCAGCGTGTGCTGATTTCAGAAAATATTAGATCTCTTAATTTAGAAAAACCATTCCCTTTTCAAAAATGGGAACGTTCCGTCAGTTATTTAAAAACAACAAAATAGGACGCCTGTGAAAGATTTTTCGTATCAAACACGTTTATCAAATATTGAAAAACTAAAAAGTGAACACTTCGATTTGGTAATTATCGGCGGCGGGATTACCGGCGCCGGAGTTGCGCGGGATGCGGCTGGTCGCGGACTGAAAGTAGCCTTAGTTGAATCCCAGGACTTTGCGGAAGGCACATCGTCGCGATCGAGTAAGTTAGTTCACGGTGGTATTCGCTACCTAGAAAATATGGAATTTCATTTGGTCTTTGAAGCCCTTTCCGAAAGAACGAAGCTTTTTGAGATAGCGCCGCATCTCGTACATCCCTTACGATTTATGATTCCTCTTTACGAATCTAGCCGTGTGGGAATGTTCAAAATGGGTTTAGGTATGATTTTGTATGATGCTTTGGCTTTGTTTCGCTCTCCGCAATTGCACGAAAGACTTAATGCGAATAAAACAATCCAGCGCATGCCCATCGTTAAGCAAGACGGTCTGGTAGGTTCTTTTATTTATTCCGATGCGTATATGGACGATGCCCGACTTGTTTTTGAAACTCTAAGGTCGGCGAATGAAGAAAATGCGAATTGCGTAAACTATATTAAGGCCAAAAAATCTATTTTTCAAAATTCAGAAATACCGGACAAGGTTTCTGGAATTGAGGTTGAAGATCAATTCACTCAAGAAAGATTTATCATTCGCGCTAAACATGTCATCAGTACTGTCGGGCCATGGACTGATTTGGTCGGCGAAAAAATGGTCGCAGACTGGAAAAATATTTTACGTCCAACAAAAGGTATTCACTTAACCCTTAAAAAAGATCGCCTGCCGCTAACTAGCGCCGTCGTGATGGCGGCGGAAAAAAGCTCACGGATTGTTTTTGCAATTCCAAGGCATGAGATGATTATTATTGGAACAACGGATACCGATTTCAATGGGGATCCTGAAAGCGCCGTCGTCACGCAAGAAGACGTTACGTATTTGTTAAAGATTACTAACGATTACTTTCCGGGAGCTCAGCTTTTTGAAAAAGATATTATTTCCACCTACGTTGGAGTTCGTCCCTTAGTGAAAGATGAATCAAGCACCGAAGGAAAAACAAGTCGTGAACACACCATTCTGAATGATCCCCGTGGCTTTACTTTCGTGGCAGGGGGTAAGTACACAACGTACCGTCTGATGTCTGAACAAATTGTTGATCAAGTTGTTGATTTGGAATTCAAAGAAAAAAAATCAGAACTGAAAAACTGCAAAACAACTGAACCCTTACATCCCCTGGTAACTTTAGACAGCTATCAAAAAGCCCAAAAAGAAGTGACGCCGGGTCTTAACCCAACTGCTTGGCTTACTGAACGCTACGGAAATGAAGCTTTTGAAATTATAAATAAATTCGGAGCCAATAAATCTATATGGCAGTTAGAGGCCCATCAAGCCATTCATACGACGATGTGTTTTAAGCTTGTCGATTTTTATTCTCTTCGAGTTCCGTTAATCTTAGCTTACGAAGATCATGGGTTGAGTGTCATCGACGAAATTTCTGAAGTGTTTCGAATCGAATTAAAATGGTCCGACGGAGAAGTCGAAAAACAAAAAGAAGAAGTAATAAATTACATTGAAAAAGAACGGGCCTGGAAAAAATAAAATCACCGGTCGTAGTGCTGCTGCTCATTCAGTTTTGATACTTTAAACTCCACATCCGAATTTAACCAACTCAGAATTCTTTGCGGATTTTGAATAAGCCCCAGTTTATCAGAAATCAGACAATGACTTACAGCAAACCCTAACAAAAATTGAAGCGAACTGTAGGCATAGTCTTCAACACGAAGACATAATTTTGCCTGGACCGGATTATTGTAAATATACTTACATACGGCTAGATACTGCGCCAAATTACGGACAGGTTCGCAGTGGGCCCGCTGCTCTGGCGGCGTCTGCAGCTGAGTTTCTAAGTCATGGCAGAAGAAGTTTTCTTGGTGATCAAAGGATTCAAACAAAATATGAAAATGCGTGTCCATCATGACTAAGGCTTGCAATTCAATCTGATATTTTAAACTTAAATTGTAGACAGTTCGCTGAAGATAAATCCAATCCAGGTTTTTAAAGTAACCGGTTGTTTTTATGTGAATATTGAGATGAAAGAAAGAAGTGTTTCTACGAAAGTGGCTTGGTCTCATGCTTCAAAGAAGAAGCAACATGGAAGCCTAGGTGTTTTGATAAAGCAAATAGTCCGGACATGGTCAGCAGCCGAAATTCGATTTCGGCTGCGCTCACAGACTACATCATTGTGTTAGAAAGCTGACGTACTTTTTTAGAGGCATAATTTTCAGAAACGAATGTCCAATTGATTTGATTCCAGAAAGTCTCAAGATATTTTTGGCGCGCATTTCTGTAATCAACATAATAGGCGTGTTCCCAAACATCCGCGACCATGATCGGAGCCGGTCCATTCGCAGTGAATGGTACCGCAGCGTTAGAAGTCGACACCAGAGTTAATTTGCCTGAAGCATCGGTGCATAACCAGATCCATCCAGAGCCAAAAGTTTTCATGCCGCCATCGACGAATTTAGTTTTTAATTCATCCATACCGCCGAAATCATTTTTGATGGCTGAAGTTAATTCAGCAGAGGCTTGTCCGCCTTTTCCTGCCGGAGCGATATTGAACCAGTAAAAAGTATGATTCCAAATCTGAGCCGCATTATTAAAGATGCCGCCTGTTGAAGACATAATGATTTCTTCTAAGGGCTTATTTTTTAAGGTCGCATCAGTTTCGATAAATTTATTCAGATTATCAATGTAGGCTTTATGATGCTTGTCGTAGTGGTAGTTCATCTGCTCTTCATTTAAAAATGGAGCCAATTCGGTTTTCGCGTAGGGAAGTTGTGGTAATTTAAACATAAAAACTCCTTAGTTGTTTAACATTTTACGAACAAAAGTTGGTAACGTGAAAGCCGCACTGTGCAGCTCTTCATTATAGTAACTTAAATCCTTTGAGTTCACAAAACTGCTGGCTATATCTTTCTTAAAATCCTTCACCGGATGGTACTGACCCTTTATAGCCATTTGCAAACTCCACATTCCTGACGGATAAGTCGGGGCATGAAAAAGCATAGTGTGGACCTGAGAAGGTGAAAACACTTTTTTCAAACATTGGTTTAATTCCACAAAGGTTTTCGAATGAAACATTGGCGATTCGCTTTGAGTCACAAGCACGCCATTAGTTTTTAATGCTTTTTTACAATTGTCATAGAAGCTAGCGGTAAATAAGCCCTCCGCAGGACCTTCGGGATCAGAGCCATCAATAATGATGACATCGTAACTTTCGGCTTTGGCCTGAGAGATAAATTTAATTCCATCACCAATAATTAAATCCACTTTAGGATTTGAAAATTCGCGCGCAATCGTTGGCAAATGCAATTTGCAGGCGCGTACGACCGCTTCGTCGATTTCAACCATAGTGACTTTTTCTAAACCAGGGTATTTGCAAATCTCGCGAATTGTTCCGCCGTCTCCGCCACCGATAACTAAAACATTTTTAGCAGCCCCCGAAACCGATTCGAAAGCTAGCATAGCAGGGTGAGTAATCATTTCGTGGTAGTGATGTTCGTCGCGTTCAGTGCACATGACCATTTCATCGATCGCTAGCATTTTGCCGTAGGAGATAGAATCTAAAATTCGGACGCGCTGAAATTCAGAACGTTCATCGAAAAGAATTTCTCCGGTGTAACGTAAAGATAAAGCTTGGTTTTCATCTTTATCCGTAAACCAAACATTGCGATTAATTTTATACCCGTTTTTGTAATCGATTTCTTCGGCGTGATTGGGTTTTACTTTAAGGGCGTCACCTTTTTTAATGACGTAAGTAGAACCGCGGTTCATTTCCAGCGCCGAGTAAGAAGCTTCGAATGCTTTTTTCAAATGTTCAAATGAGACCCAAGGATCTACGGAATCACCGCACGTAAATAAATCAACGGCAGCGTAACGATATTCTGGCCATGTGTGAATTGCTAAATGACTTTCTTGAATTACAACAACACCTGAAACTCCGTACGGAGAAAAGTGGTGAAACGTTGAATTGATAACGGTGGCTCCGGCAATTTGCGCCGCTTTAACCATAGCATCTTCAATCGCCGCAACGTCGTTAAGAACGTCGGCTTTACAATTCATAAACTCTACTAATATGTGTCTTCCGAGGGCTTTCATAAGCGGTCAAAATAGGGCCAATAGGCGTAGGGGGCAACATTTTTTTATTAAATAATTAAAATAAGTTATGCACGGTAATTAAACAGTTTTAATTTCAAAGCAATGGTGAATTTTCTGATCGTGAAAATCAATAGGAATCGTCTGGGCCGTGATGTTTTTAACTTTGTATTTGGCAGTCAAATCGGGCGAAATTTTGAAATCACGTTTGTTATTCGAAAAATATAAAATTCCGTGGGGCTTCAGTAGCGGAATCAGGTTTTCAACCAACGAGACTTGGTCCCGCTCCACTTCAAAATTGGTGTCCATTTTCTTAGAATTTGAAAATGTTGGAGGATCTAAAAAAATAGTATCAAAACTGGCTTTAAAATCAGGCCATTCTTGGCACTTTTTGATGAACTCGAGCACATCTTCTTCAAAAAAGAAATGGTTTTTGAGGCTCAGGTTATTCAATTTAAAGTTCTCCTGAGCCCAGTCTAAATAGTTTTTTGATAAGTCGACACTATAGGTAGAGGCTCCCGCAAGCCCTGCCATCACGGAAACAGTGGCGGTGTAGCAGAATAAATTTAGAAATTTCTTCGCTTTTTCTTTTTTTAAGAACTGATAGCGTAGCGGCCGGTGGTCTAAAAAAAGCCCGGTATCTAGGTAATCCCAAAGGTTGATGTAAAGTGGAACTCCATTTTCTTTTACAACTATTTTTTTATTTTCTGTAGCTAGTTTTTGATATTGCTCTAAACCCTTTTGCTGTTTTCTTTGCTTATAAATGATCTGGTCATCAGCAACGGCGAATATGCTTTTTAATGCGGTCAACAAAAGCGGCAAATGATTTTTTTCGGCGTCAATTTTTTCGGACTTATCAGAGACAACAAAATAATCTTTATAACGATCTACAATAAAGGGGAATTCTGGAATATCTCGGTCGTAAAGCCGATAGGCTTCAATCTGATTTTTTTCAGACCAAGCCTGTAGCTTCAAGAAGTTTTTGCGAATTCTATTTTCGATCATTTGCCTGAGAGTATACTAATTTGGGCCGTATTTGTCACTCTCAGTAATTTTTACCTGTCTAAAAGATGACAGCTTCTAAGGCTGTGCCCTTATGGTAAGTCATACCGTGCTGAAAAAAATAATAAACCTAAATTCGATTTTTAATTTAAATAAGTTCACGGGGGAAAAATGAAACAGTTCCGACAACCTTTATTAACGATACTTATTATCTTTGCTACGGCCTATGTGCTTTCTTTAATAGGTTGTGCGCCATCGGGCTCTGATCTTAAAACTGCGCCGGCTGCTACTTTGGATACTGTCAAACCGGTCGATAGTTCGCCTTCGAATTCGGCCCCCCAGTTGCGACCCGCTGACCCAGCTAAAATATTAGAATGCAAAGCCAGTGAATTTTCGGCCCTTCAAAACTGGGCAAATTTGTTAGCGCCTGTTGAGTCGGATATCAAGAATTTAGGACCGAAGACAACCGCGTGGAAGAAAAAAGACGATTTAGTGAAGGCCGCGATTGTCGTTATTAACAAATGTGATCAGTTGCAAGCTTACCATCTTGAAAATCCATGCAAAAAAACAATCCAAACGATTATCAACCCGCAAGGAGTCGTTAAAGTTTACGATGCTTATTCCATTCAAAAGCGATGCAGGTTGCCAAGTGACTACTTAAATAAGTTTAATCTGCGGCCTGATCCTAAGCTTGCCTTGAATAAACCTGAAGTCGTTAAGCCGCCAGTTTCTTCAGGAAACCCAGCGCCCGTGAAACCAGCGCCGGTAGTACCCGTTGTCGATGCGAACCCACCACAAGCTAGTGATTCAGGTTCTGCAGCGGACATTGCGGCTCGGGACATTCACGAATGTAATGATTCTGAATTTACTAACCTGAAATCGTGGAGGGCGGCCTTGGATTTAGCGAATAAGAATGTCGCCAAGTTAGGTTCTGTTACGGACTGGAAATATGAAACAAATGCGGTCGAGTCAGCGGGCGTTGCTTCGGGCCAGTGCGAGTCACTAGCTAGTTATCATCAGGCTCAGCCATGCAAGCGGTTTATAAAGAATGATAAGACAAATAAAATGGATCTTAAAATCTACACTTCAGAAAGTATTCGTCAACAGTGCCAAAATATACGGGCCTATCACTACGAATTTCTGCAGCAAGATTCAAGCTTGATTGTGCCCAATGCGAAACTTTATTTCGACACTTCTACGATTGCGAACGTCACTATTAACCGAGATTATACATCTGGAAAAACTCTTGGCCAATGTGTTATTAGTAATCGCTCTGCAAATCCGGTCACTTATAACGGACAAAAAGTTTTAATCAAAGAGGCTCGGGTTTACCCGGCTAATACCGTTGAGGGTCTTCAAATGTTCGTTATGGTAACGGCTGATGACATTAAGTTTGAATGTTACGGATTAAATTACAGTTCAGCTAAATCAAGTAAGAATGAAGTGGTTCACTTACTAAAGCAAAAGCAAACGGATATTAAATTAACTTACGAACTGAATTAGTTGATCGCTTGAATGATGGCTTTGAAATACGAAGCCATTTCGTGACGAGGGTGCCAGACCAATGAAATTTTTTGGTCGTAGAAGTAATGAGAAGCCAGCTGAACCAGCTGGTTTTTTTTTATGAAAGGCTCAGCTATTCGGCGAGAAATTATCGAGTAACCAAAGCCCGCCGCAGTCATTGCGGAGATGGCCTCGGTAGTATTGGCAAAATGGCGCTCGGGTCGAATTTTAGATTTCAGTTTATATTTTTCAAGAAGCAAAAAGCTTGTATGATTGTTAGTATCAAACTCAATGAAAGTTTCTTTTTTTAGGATGTCTTCTAAAGTTCGTTTTTTCCATTTGGCTGGACCGTAGAGTCCGTATGTTTCAGGCTCTAATTTTTTTGAATCCAATTCACGAGCCACCTGATGACTTTCGACAAGTGACAAATCAAAAAGCCCACTTTTTAATTTGTCGATTCCGTCAGAGCTGTTTGACAAATCGATGCGAAATTTTAATTTCGAATATTCTGAAAACAATGATGTTAAATCGGGAATGACCCGCGATCGTAAAATACTTGATGGTCCCGTGATGCCGATTTCGATGATGCTATCGTTTGCTGCCCTTTGAATCTTAGAAAGGGCCATTCCCTCAATGTCTAACGAACTTTTTACGTACTGCAAAAGCGCTTCGCCTTCTGCGGTTAACTTCATGCCTTTTCGCGAGCGCAGAAAGACGGTTGTCTGAAGCTGCTTTTCTAACAAGCGAATGCGTTGAGTGACTCCGGTTTGAGTCAATCCCAAAATTTTTGAAGCATCTTGGACTGTGCCTTTACGAACAACGGCCCAAAATGCTTCTAGGGTGGGGCTTAGTAAACTCATTTGTTTTCATAGATTATTGTTTATTATGAAAATTTCAAACATTCATTTTTTAGATTCATTGCAATAGAGTTACCAACACGCGAACTGGGGATAACTTTATAAAGTGAAAATAAATTTTTGTATTACTAGGTTTAGTATGATGATTTAAAAGATAATTTTTTACTTTGAGTAAATCGTTGGGGATAAATATGAAACCATTGTGGATACTGCTGAAAAAAGAAAAGCTGCCTGTTTGAGGCAGCTTTTTCTAATTTTAATGAGAAGTTAATTTTTATTTGTACTCGATAACATCTTTTGTTTCAAAACGAACTTTTTTTGATTTTTGATAATTATCCTCAGCAGAGCGATAACCGGCAGCGATTGCAGCCACAGTTTTGTAACCCGTACCTGCTAAATCAAGCACCTGATCGTAGGCCTCAGCACTTAACCCTTCCATTGGAAGAGTATCAATTTCCATCATTGCGGCTGTCGTTAAAAAAGTGCCCATCGCAATATATGTTTGACGTTGAGCCCACCAGTTAATGACTTGGGCGCGGGGTCCACTGACTAGGTCTCCCATCATCATGTTTTTGTAACCAGCAAATATTGACGGATCTGCGCCTTGAACTTTTGCGGCTTGAGCTAAATGTTTATCAATGTGAGCTTCATCGACCTTTTCTTTGTAAGTTAAGACGATAAAGTGGGACGCATCTAGAACGGGAGTTTGCTTCCAGGAAAGCTCGAACAGTTGTTTTCTAATTTCAGTATTTTGAACAACAATAAATTTCCATGGTTGAAGACCGTAAGAAGAAGCTGATAAACGCAAACTTTCGGCTAGAATATTCCAGTCGGCATCACGAATTTTTTTTGCCGGGTCAAATTTTTTGCAGGCGTAACGCCAGTTCAGTTGGTTGTGAATAATTTCGTTATCGACTCGGCTCATGGTATTCTCCTTGGCATGATTTAATAATGTTATGAGTATAAAAAAAGGGATGAACCGTCATCCCTTTTTTTAGGCCTTATTTTCTTGATAGAAATTATCTATTACTTTGTATCAAACGCTGAACTGACGAATAAACTTTTTGTGTGCATTGAAATATTATCATCTTTCACCGCAGCAACTCTCCAGAAATAACGTTTTCCCGCTTCTAACTTTGATACTTCGTAAGTAGTACCTTTAACCCAGTGGTCATTGGCCACTAACCATTTGAAATTTGGATCAGTCGCGACTTGCACATGATAATTTGTCGCGCGCTCAACCTGGTTCCAATTTAACTTGGCCGACGTACCAGAAACGACTTCCAGAAATTTTGGAGAGGCTAGCTTTACGATGGTCGGGCGATCAGAAATAGTTAAGTCTTTTTGCTTTTCTGGAAAAAGTGAATTCATCTTTTTTGACAATTCATTGTGCTCACCGTGCTCAGGGGAATGTTTGTTCTCGTGACCTTCAGTTTTGTTCGGTTCACATTTTTCGGTCGCTGTTGCTTGGCATGTTTCATTTTCAGCAGAACTGACTTTATAGGTAAGGCTTAAAGTTAGAAAAAATACAAATACAGCTAAAAAAAGCTTCATAAAGACTCCTAAGTAAATTAATGAGTCCCAAATTAAATCCATGGCGAACAATTATCAAGATAGAAGTGATCTGTTGTTGTGAACCCCGTCTTTCCCTGCTACATGTTTCGGCAGGGTTTTACGGGTAACCGCTGCCAAAAAAGGACTTGTCCATTTTTGGGAGAGGAAAGTCCGAGCTTCATCGAGCAGCACATGGGGTAACGCCCCTCGGCCGTAAGGTTAGGAACAGTGGAACAGAAAGAATATCCAAGGCAATGAGCCTGATTTCGGGAACGGGAGAAATCAGGGGAGCCGGTGGAGTGAAAACAGCTAAACTCTGTGCGAAGCAAGATCAAATAGGGAAGCGCAGTCGGCAGCAGTCGAAAGATTTTTGCAGACTTAATAGCGGCTCGCTTAAGACTTCCGGGTAAGATCGCTTGAATACACAAGTAATTGTGTGTCTAGAGGAATGGTTACCAACCTGTCGAAGGAATGTGGGAACGACGACAGGCAACAGAACTCGGCTTACAGTAAAACCCTCCCATCTTTTTTTCTTCACCAAATCTTGTGAAAATCTTCACAGCAATTTTACTTTTTTCGCGACCATCATCTGGACTTTCCGAACGCGACTTGCCGACAAAAAAATAAAGCCAAACACTGAGGGCAAACTTTTTAAAAATATTTTTTAAAAATAAAAAACCAGTGGAGGGTTTTAAATGAAGAAGTTAGTTGTCGCTACAGGATTAATTGCACTTTCAATATCAACGATCAATTGCGGTGGAGGCGGTGAATTTAACAGTCTTGTATCATGAGTGCCGGCTCTGCGGTGACAACAGCATGTGGAACTGCCCCAGCGCCGCTGGCGCCATCAGGAGCCGTTTTAAGTTTCATCGCACCGGCTAATACGGGAACATGGTTTATTGATGCGGCAACAAAAGCAGGAATTGGCTTTTCTGGAGCAGCCTCATTAGCAGACGAACAGTTTGTAAAAATTATTTTCTTTTCTTAGCAAGTACAAAAAGCTCGCGCCCTTGACGGCTTTCAACGGATTGGCGCCAGCGACTCCAAAAAAGAAAATGGAAATGCTTTTCAAGATGTTTGCGAATTTCCCACTCGGTGGCTCCGTAAGGGGGGCCAATTCTTTTTTCGAGCATAAAAAATATCGACATCAATTGTCCTTGCTCGTGCAGCATGCGGCGCCAGAGACGAACCATTTCAGTTCTTTGATCAGGCGATATCGCACAGAAACAAGTGTGTTCGACAACCAGATCAAAGCTATTGTTCCATTCTGTCGGTAATTCGAAAATATTAGCTTCGTGAAAAATTAAATTTGTTAAATGCCCATACTTTTCTTGGCCGCGGCGTAAAGCTTCCTTCGAAAAATCAACCGCCGTCACCACGTGACCGACGTCCGCAAATAAAGCAGCGTCGTGACCCTCACCGCAGCCAAGGACTAGGATCCGGGACTTCGGAAGTTTAAGTCGAGGCAACATATCCACTAAAATCGGAGATGGGCCCCCTAGGTCCCAGCCTAATTTATTTTCGCGGTAGCGCGCCGACCAGTATTCTGAGGTAGAAATCTTTGTTGCAGAATCTATGTAATAAGGTGGCGTTGGAATATAATTATTTTCAACGCTAAACCCTTCGTCATCAAAAGATTCGCACTGATTAAAAAGCTGCTCTTGAGCTTTTTTAGTTAATACGAAGGGTACCGAAGTGCTAGTCAGTCCGTTGAAGCGATCCCAAGAGTCGACAGACCACGCTTCATTATTCGCAATAAATAAATTGTTAGACTTCGTCTGTAGAAAAATTTTTTTATCTTTTATTTCTATCGCTATGATTTGCAAAGGGTGATCAAAAGATTCAACAATATATTCTTCGTCTTGGAACTCGGTCGTTAAAAAGCATTGTTCATTAAGTTTTAGATTTTGTTGAATTTCATGAATAAAGACGGGGTTTCTGACTGGATCCTCTTCCGCATCAAAAAAAATTTCTCCAACTTCATTGATCGAAAGAAATTTCTTTATCATTTAATGCGTCTGTTTTTCTGTGGTAGTTTCTTTTTTAGAATCAGCCGGAGTCGCATCGGTGGTCGTTTTTCCATCGGACGTGATGATTAGGCCTTCCCGAAATTCTAAACTGTTTGAATCTGTTTTAACGGACTGGATCACCCACTTTTGAACATTGGGATCCTCAGATAACCCCCGACTTAATATGGCATCTCCTGTGATCGTCTGATTGGTCGATTCTTTTTCTTCAAGAATATCAGAAAAATTATAACTAAAATGAGCTTTGATTTTATTATCTTCCAATTTTTCCGTATAAATTTGATTCAACTGAAAATTAGACGAGTTGGGTCTTTTTTTCTTAATAACGTCTTCAATAAGAACCGCTAACTTGCTTTGAATTCCAGCATGAACATCAATACCTACGGTATTTTTTGTCGTGAGCAAGGACCATGTCCAAATGAAGGCGGCAACAAAAATAAAAAAGCTGATTAACTTAAACATTCAATCTCCCTGACTAGCCACGTTGATAACATGTCCTGTGACCTAGATGTGACAAGATAAGTTCAGCATGGTAGCGTTAAATTAACAAGAAATTTGCTGTGTTAATTTAGGTGTTTGTAATCAAAAAAAATGGAAAAAAGTATGGCTGATTTGAAAAATAGGAATCTAAAAGCATTCCAGTCCTATAAAGAAAAATTGAAAGAACTTAAAATGTGGGCGCAGGTGAAAAGCCCCAAGCAATTTCAAACGGCCATAAGCTATACGTTGGGCTGGTTATCACCTGAGCTTTTAGGCACGGGTTTTCGCATGGTTGAAATTGCAGACTATTCGATGAAAGCTTTTATTCCCGCTCATTCGATGAATCTTGATGGAGACCGTGAAATTAGCCAAGGACTAGCATTAAATGGCTGCCTTGAGTTAGCACGTAATTATATCACAAGGCACCTTCCGGAAACTTATTATCGCATTTTATCGTCTGAGATAAAAATCGCTAAACAGCAACCATGGTCAAAGGATGCAACCCTTTTACTGACAATGTCTGAGGGTCACCTTGATCAGTTCTTTATCGACTTACAAGCCGAAAAAAAAGCAAAACTGGAGTTATCCATTCAGGTTGAAATTCAAAATTCGAAAAAATCGGATCGCATTGATTTAAAACTAATTTGCGAAGCAACGCATTTACTTGCATGAGGGTGTTATGGTTTTAGAAACACAAATAGATTCAAATTCTGCTGAATTTAAAAAAAATAAATCAGCTTTATTAGAGCAAGTAGAGCAGTGGCGGCGACAAATTGAAATCACTAAACTGGGCGGAGGTCTCGACGCCTTAAAAAAACATAAGTCGCGCGGGAAACTAACCGCGCGGGAACGCATTGAAAACTTGATTGACCCGGCGTCGGCTTTTCTGGAATTCTCAACCTTAGCGGCCTGGGATATGTACGAGGGACAGGCTCCCGGAGCCGGAATCGTTACCGGCATCGGAGTCATAGAAAAAACCGAATGCATTATTGTGGCAAACGACGCGACCGTTAAGGGTGGAACTTATTTTCCAATGACGGCAAAAAAACATTTGCGGGCTCAGGAAATTGCGATGGAAAATGGTCTTCCGTGCATTTATCTCGTGGATAGCGGCGGTGCTTACCTGCCAATGCAGTCTGAAGTTTTTCCTGACCGCGATCATTTCGGCCGCATTTTCTACAATCAAGCGCGCATGAGTGCTCAAGGAATCTCGCAAATTTCGGTCGTGATGGGTTCGTGCACTGCGGGTGGGGCCTATGTTCCCTCGATGAGCGATGAAAACGTGATCGTCAAAGATAACGGCACTATTTTTTTGGGTGGACCACCGTTAGTGCGCGCGGCAACTGGGGAAGTAGTGGATGCGCAAGATCTGGGTGGAGCCTCGACTCATTGTGAAATTTCTGGGGTCACTGATCATTTCGCTGACGATGATATGCACGCCATAGAAATTACGCGCTCGATTGTAAAGTATTTGAATAAAAGAAAAGTTGTTCAGTTGAAAATGCAAACTATCGAAGAGCCCGCCTATTCCGCTGATGAAATTTACGGAATTATTCCTTCGGATTCGCGAATTCCTTTTGATATTCGCGAGATTATTTCAAGAATTGTTGATGGGTCTAACTTCCATGAATTTAAACCGCTCTTTGGAAAAACGTTAGTGACGGGCTTTGCGCACATTTGGGGAATGCCCGTTGGAATTATTGCTAATAACGGCGTCCTTTTTAGTGAAAGTGCGCTTAAAGCAACTCACTTTATTGAGTTATGCGAGCAGCGCGAAATTCCATTAATATTTTTGCAGAACATCACCGGATTCATGGTCGGGAAAAAATACGAACATGAAGGCATCGCCAAGCACGGAGCCAAAATGGTGATGGCGGTTTCCAATGCTCGCGTTCCAAAATTTACGGTTGTTGTGGGGGGCTCGTACGGCGCCGGAAATTACGGAATGTGTGGCCGCGCCTATCAGCCGCGCCAATTGTGGATGTGGCCTAACGCGCGCATCAGCGTGATGGGCGGCGAACAGGCGGCCAATGTTTTACTGACTGTGAAAATGGACCAACTGCAAGGCAAGGGTCAAACTATGACGAGTGCTGAGCAAGCAGAATTCAAAAAACCAACGCTAGAAAAATTTGAAAATGAAAGCTCGGCTTACTATTCAACGGCCAGAATTTGGGACGACGGAATCATCGATCCCAAAGACACTCGCGTAATTTTGGCCTTAGGAATCGCCGCCAGCCTAAATAAAGACTGGGGCCCCAAACAACAAGGCGTATTTCGGATGTAAATCTTTTGGTACCTGCTCACTTACCTGGATGCGACGCATCCAGGTAAGTGAGCAGGTACCCTTTTTCTGGAGGACTATGAAGTTTATTACGGTTGCGGATTATTTGGATTTTAGAACTGTTACTTTGAATCGGCCTGAGGTTAAGAATGCTTTTCATCCGGAGATGATTCGTGAGCTGACGGAAGTTTTTTTAGAATTTCGAGATGATATTAAAATTCGTGGAGTTTTATTAACGGGAGCTGGTTCGGCTTTTTGTTCAGGTGCTGATCTTAATTGGATGAAGGATATGGTTCATTACAGTTTAGATGAAAATCTGAAAGATTCGGAAAAACTATGGGAGATGTTCGAAGCGATCTCGCTTTGTAAAGCTCCGGTGGTGGCATCAGTTCATGGCGCCGTTTTCGGTGGAGCTCTTGGCCTTATCGCGTGCTGCGATTATGTTTTTGCCGAAAAAAACACGCGCTTTTCATTTAGCGAAGTTCGCCTTGGCCTGGCACCTGCCGTGATATCTAGTTTTTTATTGCGTAAAAGTACAGACAGCTTTCTACGTCCGTTCATGTTATCGGCTGAAATTTTTAGTACAGAAAAAGCCACGCAAGTTGGGCTAGTGCATGGAACGTTCAACGACACTTTTGACAGAGACGCCTTGATGAAGAATTTCGCGGAAAATGGCCTTGAAGCCATGCGCGAGACGAAAGGGTTACTAAATCAAATCTCAGAAAAAACGTGGGTCGAACAAAAAAAATTAACCACAAAGGTGATCTCTGAACGTCGCATGAGCGCCGAGGGTCAGAAAAAGCTGAATAACTTTTTAGCTAAGAGATAAAACCAAATCATTAAAAGCATGATGCCACTCACGCGACGTTATTTTAACTGTCGCTAACGAGTTCATAAACCGTAACAAAAAGTTCGGTTTCTTCGATCAGATCTTCATCAGGGAACTGCTGTTTATAAAACCCGGCGTACTCAGAGTGAAACCTTTTAAGATTATCTTTAAAACCAATCAGCTCTAGCAATTGGGGATTCGGATTCCCGAAAGTTGTCGTGAAGGCGGTGATCAATTTAGCTTTGCCGACTTCTTCTTTTTTCATATTGCAAATAAGATAAGTATGACCCACCTCGGCAACGCGCTCGGCAGGAAGTCCCGGAGAAATTTTTTCGATGCGATCTTTGGGTTCGCAGCTGACAAAAACGCCATTCTTTAAGATTTGCATCGAAATAGGGTCAAGATAAAGACCAATCTTCATGACTTTATTTTACAGAAAGTGACATCTATTTAAAACAAGATAATATAAAAAAGATGAAAACTATTCGCCGAGTTGCAATTGCTAATCGTGGAGAAGTGGCCGTTCGTATCATCCGCGCGTGCGAAGAATTAGGAATAGAAACTGTCTTACTTCATTCCGATGTGGATATGAATTCACGGGCTTATCGA
>JAYTHR010000012.1:0-2123 GCA_043732425.1 Bdellovibrionales bacterium | reverse complement strand
TATTTTCGACTTGAACATTTTGTAGGTAACTTAAATTAACAACTGCGGCCGTCCAGCCTGGATTCGGAGTCGCATCATCCGAACCGTACATATCTCCGACAGTGATGATACTTTTCATTCCCGAATCAAAATCAATGGTCAAAGATGTATCTGTTTGATTTAAGATTTCAAACTTCGCCAGCGGTAAAAAAGTTTTTGGATTATTAGTTCCAACACTTCGGCCGCCGGAGGCTTCTAACATAAAAACCTGATTATTTTTTAAAGTAAAATAAACCACGCGACTTTGCAGGGACTGAAACATCGGTGTTGGGTCTTGCATCAGAATATTCGAGGACAGTAAAAATTCTTTTTCTAAAGCTGATTTAGCAATAACGACTTCTGATTTTTCAACCGTAAAATCAGAACCTGCAGCTTGTGAATTTTTCAGCGGCATTGGAAAAGATTCTGTGATAGAAGCCGCCGCTTTTCTTTCGGGTGAAGGATCAATTCCGTAGCGCGACGAATTTGGCGTGCAGGCAAAAAGCCCGAAAGCTGAAAGAATTAAAACGGATCGTTTGAAGTGCATTGTGATCATATCCCCACCCTATGTTAGTGGGCGAATAACTAGCAGCTCTGGAACCAGCGCGCAAGCTCTAAGCGGTTCGAATTTCGGAAGTGGAAGGTAACTTACCCTGTAATTTACCTTGCGCTTCGAGTGCGCGAATCGATGCGATCATGCACATTATTTTGCTGGCTGGGATCTGCAGCAATAGGTGCGATCTGGTTGATTTGATTCACACAGTTGGCAGTTTTTTCAGCACAGCAGCTTTCAATATTTTTTATGAAACTACTTTTGCCGAATGCTGTTTCGGCAATTTTGGAAGCTGACGTTCCAAACCAGTAGCTGCCTTTAGTTTTACGAATAAAGCCCACCGGAGTGGCTTCGCCCTTAGGTGTGCAAGCCGCGTAAGAAATGCTATCGATTTCATTTTTTTCAGAACACTTCACGTGAAAGTTCGTTATTGGCTTTTGCATTAATGTTTGCGACTCACACCAAAAAGAAACCGCGACCTTAAGGGCTTGTGGATTCCCCTCACTTTTTTGAGCTAAGGATTCGTCTCCACTGGCGTAGCTGGCAATATTCTTTCTAGCAATATCTAGGAATCCAGCTTTTGAAGCCGCAGAAGATTGTTGAAAGTTTTGTTGGGCCTCTTGGCAGGCTTTAGCTTTTGATTCCGAAGTGACGGCATCGACGCCGATTCCTAAGGCCGTCAGTTCGCTATCTTCAATTAGAAAAAGCTGACTTTCAGCATGGGCTTCTGAGATCAGAAAAGAAAACCATGAGTTCTGGGAAGGTTTCGCCACGGTGTATTTTAAAACTTTGACTAAATAAATTAGTCTTTCTTGCTCGGTTTTACCAAAAAGATTGATCTCGTAATCGTTGACCAGAAATAATTCTCGAGCCGGATTTAAAATTTGAACTTTCGCTTTTAATTTTCCGGCAGTTAACGTGATGGAATCCTTATTGCTTTTAAAAGTTATTTTTTTAGAAAGCTGCGCGGAAGATAATGATTGAAGCAGACTTTTTTTAAGCGAATCGCTGAAGGCAAGGTGTTGCAGTATTTTCTCGGTCGACGGTTCAGAGTTGAGTTTTTCTGTAATGGTTTGAAGCCAAGGATCCTCAGAAACAGCTGCTTTGCCTTTTTGATTCGAAACTGCTCGTTGTATCATCGGCTCTGGAATAAACTCGTGATTTTCCTGAGCCGTAGAAAGGTTAGGCTCAAGACAAAAAAGTAATACGGCCATCTGGAAAGTATATAATATATAGTTTTTCAAAACGCCCCCCCTCTGGCAGCTTAAACAATCCTTTAGTTGTTTTCGGCAAATTTAAAGCGAAACTAAAAAAATTTCGGTGCTTGAACCTAGGCGTCTCAGTTCGAAACGCCTTTAAAGACAGAGGTCTAGTTCGCGGCAAAGCTGTTTAGAGTAGTGTGCCGGACTCCGATAATAAGGGGGTGAAAGTTTTTTTAAAAAGTATTTTATTTTTTAGCCTATTCATCGTCTCTTGCGTCCACGAGCAGGTGCGTGCCCCGTTACCGAAAACAATGACGTCCGATTTGTATCCCGATAAAATCAGTCGTACC
>JAYTHR010000011.1:0-2124 GCA_043732425.1 Bdellovibrionales bacterium | reverse complement strand
TTCGATTCTCCCGCCAAATGTTTGTTTTAAAAACACGATTCCAATACGCATCAAATAAAATTGTTTGCGGTGCCGAAGACACGGGGCCTTTGGACACAATTCCACCAGAAATTTCACGGCCATATCCACATCGGAGTCGGAATCTTTCCACTGAAAATAATCGTTAAAGCTTATTTGTCCCGGTAAAAAAATAATCAGCGCTGCACCCATGCTGATGGGACCCAAAGTGGTGGCAGGGATTTTATTGCTCCGCAAAACAGGCGCCGCGTTCGACAGCAGCTCGAGTCATCATCGGGTCTTATCTGCGTTTCGATTCCAAAGTCTCAGGTCGAATCATTTGTCGCTGCGGGTCGGTTGATGATGAATATTTGGCTCACGCTGAATCAATAGGGCTTTGGGGTTCAGCCGTTCACGATTGCTTTAACAATTTCGTTCTGCGCGCGACAGGGGCTGATAAAGCTTTCGGAAAAATGGATCAAATTCTTTACCGAAGGAGAAACAATTTTACGAGAAGATTTTTCGATTCCGCAACAGGAAGAACCACTCTGGCTGATTCGTACCGGACCATCAACGGCGCTTCCAAAAAATGAACGCACACTTCGAAAACCAGTTTCTGAGATTTTAAAAGTGATAACAGATTAAGAATTTGCACGAAGCGCGTTCACGACAGAAATGCGTAGCGCTTTTTGTACGGGCCACAGTGTTGCAATCAGGCACGTTAACAGCACAACCCCTGCGGCTAATGCGTAATCTTTAGGTTCCGTCGTAATATGAACGGGCATTGATTTATTCGTGCCGGGCATCATCACGGCAATTTCTAAAGATGAAAATCCGTAGGCAACTAAAAATGACAGGGGCGCCGCTAGACCGGCTCCGATAATTCCTAAAAGCATTCCTTCCAGGACCAACTGGAAGAAAATCGTCTCTGCGTGATCACCCAGGGCGCGTAGGGTGCCAATCTCGCCGATGCGCTCGTAAATAGACATGCCTAAGGTATTTAAAATTCCAAAGAAAACTAAACTAGCAAGTATAATTTCAACTAAAATATTTTGGACCGAAAAAAAATCTGTTAGTTGTTTAAAAAAAGTCGCCGTTTCTTTCCATGATTTTACTAGCAGATCAGGACTTAATTTTTCTCTAACCAGCTGCAAAGTTTGGTCTAAAGAAGCCTCTTTTTCTAAAAGTAAAACAATTTTTTCAGCACGTTCGGTTCCTAAAAGTTTTTGAATGGTGACCAGCGGAAGGTAGACCGTCGAATTATCTACTTCGGTTAATCCTGTTTTAACTGAGCCTCTGACTTCAACATCAACCGAGCTGATAGAGCCCGCTAGCGTCTGTGAAATTAAAGAAATTGTTTGGCCTACTTTAAAGTTTAACGATTTTCTTAAGCCGGCGCCGATTAGAATTTCGAGTTTGGGATCCGCTGAAAAGCCAGGACCTTCTTCAAATAAAAAAAACTTTTCAATTTGCGGTTCGATCTTAGGATTGTAGCCAAAAGCTTGGGCTCCGACAGATTTATCTCCGTTAACCATGAGTATGTAGGCGTTTGCGCGATCGGCGATAATTTTAACCCCCGGAAGCTGACCGAGTTCTGCCATCAGTTCATTTGGATTAACGATGTAAGCATTTTCTTTGGAATCAGGTAAATCATTGTTCCAGATGGCCGGACTTGCGATTTGCATATGACCAATTTGCCCCTCGGTTGTACCTTTCTCGATCGAGGCCAGCATGTAGTGAGCAAAGCCTTGGAAAAAGACAATCGATGAAAAAGCGCCGACCACCATGATCAGATTTAGGCTTGTGCGCGTTTTATTTCGAATCAAGTTTCGTAAAGCTAACTTTAAATAAAGCATTAAACATCCTCATTTAGGCGAATCACAATTTGGCTCCCAAAGCTGTAACAATCGCAGTGCGCGCGCCGTTTCGGGCTGGCCACAGACTAGCAATCACCACCGCGATGATGCACGCTAATCCTGCCTCGAGGAAAGATCCCCAGGTCGGAATAAAGGTAAATAAAATTGGCTGTGTTGCCATGGGTAAAGTAATTAATATATTAAGGCTAGCGACAATGTAAATGACAAGAAAAGCACATGGAATTCCGATCGTGACCGCAAGTAATCCCAA
>JAYTHR010000010.1:0-2124 GCA_043732425.1 Bdellovibrionales bacterium | reverse complement strand
TCGACATGAAAATCGGCAGGGATAACTTGATTAAACATAAATCGATCGGCATAGTTTGCAATATCTTTGGGCTCAAGTGCTTCTAAACTCAACCGACCGAAGGCAGTATTGATCGAGCGTGCAAAAGCCTCTTTTAAAGTAATAAAACGTGTCCAGCGATTCACTTTGTCAGAGAGCACATTTCTTTTATATAAAGTGTAGTTTCCGCCATTGTAGCCAATGCGATGTTCAGGACTTATTCCCGCTTTATCAACTGCGGCTGAAGCCGTAATCACTTTGAAAATACTGGCCGCAGGAAAAGTAGCCTGCAAGTTCAGATTATTTCCTTGAGAGTTGGCTTTTTCGAAACTCGACATCGCTAAAATTTTGCCGGTGCGGGCATCCATCATCACGATCGCGGCGTAGTCGGGTTTATATTTTTTTAATAACGAGTCCGATTCTTTTTGCAGATCTGCATCGAAAGTGTAATTCACTTTAAGCTTTAGTTTGGCGGATCCTCCTTCGGGGGCGAATTCTGCTGATTCGGGCTTTTTGTTTTGCCGAATCATCGCAGACAGTGAACTCGAGATGACCATGCGGGCTTCTAAGGTCTTCTTCAGCCAGTCATCCTCTGCAGTCGGCAGTGTTTTTTCGTTGAAAAAAAGAAATGCCGAAAGCAATAAAGCCAAAGGCATCATCATCCATGATGCTATACGTCGTCCATGTACCATTCGAATACCTTAGCATGAAAAAAAAGATCTACTCAAGTGTTACAGTTCGAATCATGATAAAAATATGAAAACAAAAGAGCGTATTCTTTTAGGGGCTTTAGATTTATTCAATCAGAACACCGCCACCGAGGTCACAACGAATGATTTAGCTCGTGAATTGAAAATGAGCCCGGGTAATTTATATTTTCATTACAAAAATAAAGAACAAATTATTCAAGAACTATTCAAAAGGCTAGCTTTAGAAACCGCATTGATTTGGAAGCCGCAGGCAAAAAAAGCAAAGAATAAAGAAAAACTCGAGCTCGTTGAATTCATTGATCGCAACTTGCAACTGTATTGGAAATACCGTTTTTTTCACCGCGAATTATACACGCTTCGAAAAATCGATCCTGAATTAGCGAAGCTTTGGCGCTCGCATTTATTGAAACTAAGTCGTTTGATGATTCTTCTGCACAAGCACTGGGTGCGGGCGGGCTATATGCCACCGATTCAGTCGCAGTTTGAAATGGAATTTCTTGGGGAATTACTCTTCGTGACCTCAAATAGTTTTATGCAATTCTTTGAAACTGTCGAACGGGCGTCAAATCAAAAAACGATCGATAAGGCCCGTAAGCATATCATGCGCATGCTGATGCCTTACTTAAGTGTCGAAACTCAGAACAGCTTTGCAAATTTTTTCAAATAAAGATCAATTTTTTTATCTAAAGCGGCTCTGCTTCTCATAACCCCGGGTTTCTGCTGGCAAAGCTGTTGCTATGATCCTTGGATGGGTGGGAAACATTTATGATTAGAAATATGCTGGTCGCCATGGGGTTTTTGTTTTCGATATCGCTGTACGCACAGGAATGCTCTCAAATTTTGTCCGAATTGCAGGCCATGCGGAAGGCACAAAACACCATTCAAGTGTCCTTGATTTCAAATCACGAAATGTTCGCGACCTCCATGGAAAGCTACTCCCAGGCTCTTTCCGAGACCGCAGGACGAGTTTATAAAACGGTTTCTGATAATATGAGCAGCAGCGGCCAGTCGTTCCGAGATCGCGGCCTTAAGGCTCAAAAGACCGCGCAAAAATTAGATTTAGCAACCCAAAACTTAATTCAAAAAGTAGCGAAATGTCTTAAGTAAATTACTCGATGTCAAAGCGGCCATAGCGCTTTTTAGGTAGACCTCAGAGCTTAGCTTTAATGGTCTTTTTTCGGGGCTTGAACCGTCATTTTCCCTAGTCAATTGGCCAAAATAAAGTTTGTCTTGTTCGAGTCTGTAAATCCCGAATTTTTTATCATTTTTTTTTGCAATTTGAGTTTCTTTTTTTACATTAAACAAAGCGCATTTTAAGCCTGTGATGATTTTATTTTGACCCATCTGCCAATCTGCAAAACCACAAACCTTTCGTGAATTAAAATCATCGACACTT
>JAYTHR010000009.1:0-20366 GCA_043732425.1 Bdellovibrionales bacterium | reverse complement strand
GGATAAATAAGCGTGAGTAATCCAAAAGTGTTCGAATTTGCAAAAGAAGTTGGTCTGACTCCACTGGCGTTAATGGACAAAATTAAAGAGTGGAATTTGCCAATTAAAAACCACATGGCTGAAGTTGAGCCTGAGGTTCTGGAACAAATTAAATTAAAATTAGCCGGAGCTGACAAAGCTTCGGATGAAAAAGTAAAAAAGACGGCCAAGAAGCCAACCGCTGCAAAAAAAACGACTTCGACAACTGCGGGAAAAGCAGCGGCGCCAAAAACAGTTATTAAAACAGCTAAAAGCGCAGCAGCCGAAGCGGAAGCCGAAGTCGCTGCAAAAGCCGCCTCGACTTCTGTCATTCGTCGAAAGATGAAAGAAGTTGAACCGATCATCGATGAAAATAAAGCTAAAATTATTTCTCGTCCTGAGGTCGCTGCTGAGCCCGCAGCGACAGTAGTTTCTGCGAAAGCAGAAGTGGTTGCCGAAAAAGTAGCGGCACCTGCAGCAGCCGTAACAACAGCCGCGGCAACAGCGGCAGCAACTCCAGCAGCAGTTGCATTAACAGCCGTTTCGGCTTCTGCGGTAACGCCTGAGCAAGCGGCAACAGCGGCAGCTCCTGCAGTACGAACTGCGCCCCCGATCTCTCGTAAAAAAGAAGTTTCGATCGGTGACAGCGGAGTTTCCAGTTCATCAACCGTGGCGATGCCACGACGTAATATCATTGGTAAAATGGATCTGAGCCGCGTGCAAGCGCCGCCGGGATCTGGTGGCTATCAAGGTCAGCGACCACTGAGTGGACCGCGAAGCCAAGGTCATGCCGGTGGAACATCGACGGCTCCGGGTGGAGCAACCGGTGGATTCAACGCCCGTCCTAATTCTGCGGGTGGTATGAATGCGCGAACAGGTGGACGAAATATTCGCCCAGGTTTCGTAGCACAAATGCCAGACGTTCCGGTCTTTACAAATAATCTTCCGGATACTAAACGCGATTATGATAAAAAATCGAAGAAATTCGGACAGCCTGCGACAGCAACCGGCGGATTGTCGGCGAAAGAAAAAGAAGCGGCTGAAATCATAAATAGTTTCAACCCGAATGAATTTAAAAAGCGCGAATTGGTATTTCAACCGCGTAAAAAAATGGACATCTTGAATCGAGCGGCCATGCAAACTCAAATCACGCAGCCTAAGGCTTCAAAGCGCGTTCTTAAAGTGAACGGCAAAATGAAAGTCGGAGACGTTGCCGCTGAAATGGGAATCAAAGCCGCGCAATTAGTTAAAGCATTAATGAAAAGCGGCGTAATGGCTTCGGTCACAGCTGACTTAGATTTTGATACGATTTCCTTAATACTTCCTGAATTTGGTTGGGAAGCACAAAACATATTTAAAACGGCTGATGATATGGTTGTTGAAATGGCGTTCGGTGATATCAACGCGACCAAAATCACGCGACCACCAGTTGTTACCGTCATGGGACACGTCGATCATGGAAAAACATCTTTATTAGATGCGATTCGCAATGCAAAAGTGGCTGAAGGCGAAGCCGGCGGAATCACGCAGCACATCGGGGCCTATTCCGTGACTACGGAAGACGGTAGTTTAATTACGTTTCTAGATACTCCAGGTCACGAAGCGTTCACGGCAATGCGCGCTCGTGGAGCCAACGCGACCGATATTGCGATCGTGGTTGTTGCGGCGGACGATGGAATGATGCCTCAAACTGCGGAAGCGATTAATCACGCAAAAGCTGCGGGAGTTCCAATCATCGTAGCTGTTAATAAAATTGATAAACCAGGAGCAAATCCCGAGCGTATCAAACAGCAATTAACAGAGTTAGAAATCGTGCCTGAAGAGTGGGGCGGAACAACGATGTTCGTTGAAGTTTCTGCTTTAAAGCGAACGGGTATTGATAAACTTTTAGAAAATATTAAATTATTAGCCGAAATTGCGGAATTAAAAACAAATCCTGAGCGTTCAGGAACGGGAATCGTCATCGAAGCCAAGCTTGAAAAAGGTAAAGGCGCGGTCGCTACGATTTTAGTTAAAGATGGAACAGTTTCCGTCGGTCAGTATATTGTTGCGGGATCGATGAAGGGAAAAGTTAAATCTTTAATGAACGACAAAGGTCAACGCGTGAATAGCATTACGGCTGGATTACCGGTTGAAGTTCTAGGTCTTGAAGGTGTTCCCGCAGCGGGCGATCGTTTTGACGTCGTCAGTGACGAAAAAACGGCTGAAGGCGTTGTGGCTTCAAGAAAGCAAGTCACGTTAGCGGAAGCGACTATTAAGGGAAAAATGTCGATGGAAAACATTTTTGCTAAAGTTACTCAAGGTGATGTGAAAGATTTTAACATCGTTCTTAAAGCTGATGTGCACGGTTCTTTAGAAGCCATTCAAGGAATGTTAGGAAAATTAACATCTGCCGAAGTTAAAAATAAAATCATTCATGCAGCAGTTGGTGGAGTCACTGAAAATGACGTTCTATTAGCTCACACGGCTAAAGGTATTGTGATTGGTTTTAACGTGCGCCCTGATAGCGGAGCGCAAGCTAAAGCGAAGCAGTTAGGTGTTGATATTCGCAGTTATTCGATCGTCTATGAGATGATGGATGAAATTCGAAAAGCGATGGCTGGAATTCTAGCTCCGCAAGTGGTTGAAAAAGTCACCGGTGCTGCCGAAGTTCGAAATATCTTCAGTGTTCCTAAAATGGGAGTCATTGCAGGTTGCTTGGTGACGACTGGTAAAGTGCAGCGGTCAAATATGCTGCGTTTAGTGCGTGATGGAAAAATTATTTTCGAAGGAAAAGTCGGATCACTTAAACGCTTTAAAGATGACGCGAAAGAAGTCGTTGAAGGTTTTGAATGTGGTATCGGTATCGAAGGCTTTAATGATATTAAAGTCGGCGATGTGATCGAATCGTTCCTGAAAGAAGAAGTTGTTCGTGAATTAACTCCGTTAAATCCTTAATTGGAATTGATGTTATAGGATTTAGTGTAAGTATGAAAAAAGAAGCGGGCGAACGAGATGGACGAAGAAAAGAGCGCGTTGAACGAGAAGTTCAGCAGCTTATTTCTTCGTACCTCATTCACAATTTGCAATCTGAAATCGATGGTTTAGTCACCGTCACACGCGTGATGATGCCCGGCGATTTTCGGTCCGCGAAAGTTTATGTGAGCTTCTTTTCCCCGGATGATAAAAAAATGGATATCGTCGCCGAACTTAAAAAGTGGACGGTCGATATTCAAAATGAAATTAATCACAAATTAAAAATGCGATACTGTCCGAAACTAACTTTTTATAAAGATGAATCGACAGAAAGTATTTTAAAAATAGAAAAAATGATCTCTGAAATTTCTGTAAAACCAGCCCCTACTGAATCGAACGAGGACAATTAAACATGCACGGCCTACTTTTAATCAATAAGCCGCAAGGCTTAACGAGCCATGATGTCGTCGCGCGTGTTCGTCGTCTGATGGGAACTCGCGAGGTTGGTCATTCGGGGACGTTAGATCCGCTGGCTACAGGTTTAATGGTTTTATTGATCGGCGAAGCTACGAAATTGAGTCAGTACGTGACCGAAGGAAATAAGTCCTACCAAGTGGGCGTTCGTTTTGGTGTCACGACCGATACTTTAGATATTACTGGAACTGTATTATCCGAAAAACCAGTCACGGCATCTCAAGAAGCGGTTCTAGCAACAGCCTTGAATCTTGTCGGGGAACATTCTTTTCCCGTTCCCATGTTCTCCGCAAAAAAAATAGATGGTAAAAAATTATACGAATATGCCCGCAGCAATGAAGTCATAGAACAACCGATGAAAGTCATGAAATTCTGGAATGTCCGTCTTAGCTCAAATGATCAGAAAGAAAACTGCTTTGATCTGTCGTGCTCCAAAGGCAGTTTTATTCGCTCGTGGGTCAGTCATTTAGGCGAATTGCTAGGCTGCGGAGCTGCTATGTCGAGCCTAGTTCGCACGGAATCTCATCAATTTAAGCTTTCTCAAGCGGTGACTTTAGAGGAATTAGAACTGAAATCGAAAGAAGAGCGGCTTAAGATCCTTATTCCGCTAGATCAAGCTTTACCTCATGTGAAAAAAATCCGCATCAAGGGTCAAGACCAGGCTTTGATGAAAAACGGGCAGATCAGTCACCCCTTGAAGTCACAGTTGATTGCTTATTTTAACCCAGAAATAGATCAGCTCATCCAGATTTTACCTGAGGAAAAAGGCTCAATGCTAGCCCTGATTGGGCTTGAGCCCGGGATTGGGTTTAAAATAAAAAGAGTCTTTAACTGCTGAAAAGCCTTGAACATTTCAGGATCGATTGATAAATCTTTAGAGCTCTGAAATTGCCGTCAGCCATGACGCTTTATTCGGACAAACAAACCCGCCAAATTAATTGGTAACAGTAAATTAAAAAGTAACTTATAAAAAATCTTATAAAGTTACTTAAAAGTTTACTAAAACATAAGGAGAACGTTAATGGCCGTTACGAAATTAAATAAGTCCGAGATCCTAAAGAAATTCAAAAAATCAGAATTAGATACAGGGTCTCCAGAAGTGCAAGTGGCTTTAATCACCGCACGTATCAATGATCTTTCAGGACACTTTGCGACTCACAAAAAAGATAATCACAGCCGTCATGGTTTAATTAAGTGTGTAAATCGCCGTAGAAAACTTTTAGATTATTTAAAGTCTAAAGATCAAAAGCGCTACGAGCAGCTGATCAGCTCTCTCGATATCCGTAAATAATAAATTTAAAAAATCATACTGAAGGCCCACGACGGGCCTTCCTAGTTTAAGGAGACCCTTCATGCTCACTACAGTGACAACATCAGTTGCAGGACAACAAATCAAAATCGAAACAGGACGTTTAGCAAAACAGGCTGACGGATCAGTTGTCGTGACTTCTGGAAACAACATGGTTCTAGTAACCGCTGTTTCTGCAAAACAAGCCAAACCTGATCAAGGTTTTTTTCCCCTGCAAGTGGAATTTATCGAAAAATTTTACTCTGTCGGAAAAATTCCCGGCGGTTATTTCAAACGTGAAGGGAAACCTTCAACAGAATCAGTTCTTAGTGCGCGTATTATCGATCGCCCGATTCGCCCATTATTCCCAGAAGGCTACTTAAACGACACGCAAGTGGTCGCTTCAATTTTAAGTTCTGATGGTTCATTCCCACTGGATGTTCTAGCGGGCCTTGGAGCTTCAGCGGCATTACATATTTCTGATATCCCTTTCGCAGGACCAACGGCAGCCTGCCAAGTGGCACGCATCGATGGCCAGTTTATCGCAAATCCTACTCAAGAGCAGTTAGCGAAATCAGATATGGATATTTTAGTATCTGGAACTAAAAATGGTCTTTTAATGGTTGAAGGCGAGTCGCAATTTATTACGGAAGCGGACGCACTGGCTGCATTGAAATTTGGTCACCAATCATTAATGCCTTTACTACAAATTCAAGATGAACTGCGTGAAAAAACAGGATCAAAAGCCAAGCGTGCTTTTGCTCCGGCAAAAATTGATGGAGATTTCCGTCAATCCGCAGAAAACATCTTAGAGCCTTTATTACAAAAAGCTTTAGCTTTAAAAATTAAGCAAGATCGTTACACAGCTTTCGACACAGCTAAAGCGGCGGCGAAAGAAAAATTAACGGCGACGATTACGGATGACAAATTACGTTCTCAACGTGAAAAAGAATTATCGGCAATTGTTGAAGACGTAAAATACAAAGTAGCTCGCGCGATGATTCTGGATAAGGGCTCTCGTATTGACGGTCGTGATTTAAAAACTGTTCGTCCGATCAGCTGTGAAGTGGGTTTCTTACCCCGCGCGCACGGATCAGGACTGTTTACTCGCGGAGAAACGCAGTGTTTAGGTGCTGTGACTTTAGGAACGGGTGATGACGAGCAATCGATTGAAACTTTACGCGGAAATATCAAAAAGAAATTTTTATTACATTATAACTTTCCTCCATTCTCGGTCGGTGAAGTGGGCCGGTTTGGTGGTCAAGGCCGACGTGAAATCGGTCACGGAAATTTAGCGGAACGCGCTGTCAAAGCGATCATTCCGGATCACGTTGATTTTCCCTACACGATTCGTATCGTCAGCGAAGTATTAGAAAGTAATGGCTCTAGTTCAATGGGTACCGTGTGTGCGGCAAACTTAGCGATGCTAGACGCCGGTATTAAGTTAAAAGCTAACGTTGCGGGAATCGCTATGGGTCTAATCAAAGAGGGCGATCGCTTCGCGGTATTAACAGATATCTTAGGTGATGAAGATCACTTAGGGGATATGGACTTTAAAGTCGCTGGAACGTCTGTGGGAATTACCGCTTTACAAATGGATATCAAAATTGATTCTGTAAGTTTTGCTGTGATGGAAACCGCTTTAAATCAAGCGCGCGATGGTCGTATGTTTATCTTAGGCGAAATGGAAAAAGTGATGACGACAGCCCGTGGTCAGATTTCTGAATTTGCTCCGCGTATTGTGACGATTAAGATTAAGCCGGATAAAATTCGTGAAGTTATTGGTTCGGGTGGAAAAGTTATCCGCGGAATCACGGAACAAACGGGCGTTAAAATTGAAATCCAAGATGATGGAACAATCAATATTGCTTCGGCTGACCCGATTGCCGTTAAAAAAGCGATTGCGATTATCGAAGGAATTTGTGCCGAAGCTGAAGTTGGAAAAACGTATAGCGGAAAGGTGATGAAAATCGCTGAATTCGGTGCGTTCGTTGAAATTTTACCAAACACACAAGGTTTACTGCACATCTCAGAAATCGCGAACGAGCGAGTTCGTCAGGTCACCGATGTTCTTAAAGAGGGTGAAATGATCGACGTGAAAGTTCTTGAAGTGGACCGCGCGGGTCGCATCAAGCTTTCTCGTAAAGCGTTATTACAATAACTGCACTAGATTCGAAAAAATCGCAGTGAACGAATTTAAAAAATCAGTCTTACCAAATGGAGTCCGGGTGATCACAGAGCATCACCCGTATTCCAAATCCGTCTCTATCGGCATATGGGTTTTAACCGGAACGCGGGATGAAGCTGAATCCGATGTCGGTCTTTCGCACTTCGTGGAGCATCTTGTTTTTAAAGGCACGAAGAATCGAAATGCCTACCAGATTGCTAAATCACTAGAATCCCTTGGCGGTGAACTGAATGCCTATACCACCCGGGAATACACAAACTACCACTGCATCGTTTTAAAAGAAGACTGGAGATTGGGTTTAGATGTTCTGTCGGACCTTGTTTGCAACATGCAGCTTGCGAAAAAAGATTTCGAATTAGAAAAAAAAGTGATCTTGCAAGAAATCGCGATGAGTGATGATGCCGACGAAGAAATAATTTATGATTATTTTTACGAAGCCGTTTATAAAAATCATCCGTTAAGTCGTCAGATTCTGGGTAAAAGTGAAACTATCAAAAAGATGACGCAAAAAAAAGTCATCGATTTCTATAAGAAATATTATCAAGGTCAAAATTTAATCGTCAGTGCTGCGGGTCCTGTGGATCACGATGAACTGGTCATTGAATCGCAAAAACTTTTCCGCAGCCGTAAAGAATATAAAATTCCCTCAGTGCGACGAGCTCCGCGGTGGAAAGTGGCTCGTAAAATTTATGAAAAAGAAATGGAACAAGCCCATATTCTTTTAGGATTTCCATCGACTAGTTTTCACGACAAGTATCGCTTTGAAGCTTTTATCGTGAACACGTTACTCGGCGGCGGAATGACATCAAGACTATATCAATCTATTCGAGAAAAGCAGGGTTTAGCCTACAGCGTTTTTTCTTCACTCAACACGAACGTCGATTCAGGGAATATTTCTATTTATGCGGGAACGGATTCGGCAAAAGTTAAAAAAGTGATGCATATTATCGCCGATGAACTTTTAAAATTAAAAAAGCAGGGTTTTAAAAAATCCGATATTGATCTATTTAAAACTCAGGTTCGCGGTCAACTTCTGATGGGCTCTGATGATATCGAAAATCGCATGTCTTCACTGGGTGTGAATGAAATGATTTTTAATGATTATCGCTCTGTCGACACCGTTATTCAGCAAATTGATAAGGTGACCGAAGATTCGATCAACGCTTATATTCAAAATCACTTTGATCTTTCGAAAGTCTCTGTCATTTTAATGGGATCAAAATTAAAAGAGCATAAATCTTGGTTAGAGAACTACGATTTTACGAAAAAAAGAAATTCGTAGTCGAGTGTTTAAAATAAAATAAATTAAAATAAAAGGAACCTGTATGAAAGTTAAAATAAAAAAATGGCCTCATTTTAAAGGTGAGCTTCCGGCTTACCAGTCTGAAGGGGCTAGTGGCTTTGATGTTCGGGCTCAGCTGAATCAGCCCTTAAATTTAAAAAAGGGTGAACGGGCCATGATTCCAACGGGGCTATCATTTGAAATCCCCATTGGCTTTGAAATTCAAGCTAGGCCCCGTAGTGGTTGGGCGGCGAAGCAGGGTTTAACCGTCTTAAATACTCCGGGAACCATCGATGCCGACTACCGCGGTGAAGTAAAAATTATTTTAATTAACTTAGGCCAAGAAGATGTGATGATCCAGGATCAAGATCGCTGCGCTCAGCTGGTGATTGCTCCGGTTATTTTGGCTCACTTTGAACTAGTTGATGAACTGTCAAATACCGACCGTGGGGCCGGCGGTTTTGGCTCGACCGGGCGCGCTTAGTTTCGGTTCGATATCCAAGCAATAAGTACAAATACAAAAAGTCCGCCAATCAGAATGTAGGCGCGGTTACGCTCAACTTTAAAATTCTCATTAAGTCCGACGATAGCTAATAAAGACGTAAAGCCAAACCCGATCAAAGAAATCGGCGCAAAATATTCAGAAACAATTTGAAAGATGTAAAAGGGGATCGAAGATAGAATTACGAGAATAAATATTTTCCGGTAACTTTCAGTGCGGTTTTCAAAAAACTGAAAATAGTAGTAAATAAATAAAGCTAAAAGTAATGCGCTTACGGTGGTCGTTATCGGCATCAAAAACAGGCCATACAGAACGCGGTAAAAATTGAGTTTCAGAAGTCCGGCAAGTAATCCGGAGGCCAAGGCTAAAAGAATCTGCACGGTAAAAACAGAGGGCCAATTCCAGTCTGGTAAATTAGAGATTCCGTGAAGTGGATTTTTCACAAATGCTAACAAAGTATGGATTAGTAATTTAACGTCTATTTTTTTATTATCCGGCGAAACATCACGCATTAAATTCATTCTCGGCAAGTTTTATGCAATGGTCAAGAAATCGATCTAGGGTTTGTCTTGAACTATTTGAAAAAGTACGCGCGTAGGAAGTTACGGGTTGCTTTTGCAGCCAACAAAAAACCTGATGAACCCGAAAGCTCAGGGGAGTAGCTACGTTCTGAAAAATATTATTAGGAATTAAAAAATAAGTTGTTTTTGGGATCGGTGGATTAGAATTCGTTTCGGATGACGTTATCACCGTGACGCTTAAGGTTTGCGACTCTAGAGCAATGTTCGAAAATTCGTGGTAGGTTGTATGATCTGCAATGAAATGAAAATTTTTTAAATTATTAGAAGCGAGCCATTCTTGTAAGGCTTGCTGGCGGCGGGCTTTTCCTTGAAAAGGTAGTGGTAAGACTAGGGTCTGATAGCCGTGTTCAAATAGAAATTCCGGCAAAATACCGAATGGCTTTTTATAAAAAAGTAAACTTCGTGGTCCAGGAACGAAGATGAGCGGACTTTTCGTCATTAAGCAGTTAGGTCTAAGGACGAGGTTATTCAGGTTCATAACCTCTAGCCTATAAAATTCCGCGCTAATTTGGCAAACTGTTAGATATGCTAAAGCACCGTCATTCTTGTTTTTGCGCTTTCTGTAAGACTTCTCGAAAAGTGTATAAGCATAAAAGTCTTTTACTGACTGAAATTTTTGGCCTGATTTTTTTAGGAATTGTTGTCACTTATGTGGTTTATAAATCCTTCGATCCGCGGGGCTTGATTTTCGTAGGAATTTTACTTTTAGTAGGAGAAATTTTTAGCCAGTTGAAATGGCGCGGTTCGATGGTATGTCAGAACTGTGGATTTGACGCCGTCTTATATTTGCGTGATCCCGAGCAAGCAGGGCTTAAAATAAAAGCATTTCTAGAGAAAAGAGCGGATTCACCGGCCCATTTGCTACGACCACCAGTTATTTTACCGACCATAAAAGCAGAAAATCTAAAAAAGCCTGCTGCGCCACCACAAAATCTTTCTTTAAGATTTTAATTTTTTTCATCTATACTCAGTGAAGCCATGAAGTCGCTTTCGATTTTTCTTTCTATTTTTTTGTTATCCGTAACTTGCCTAGCAGCCCGCGTGGGCCAGTTGAACGTCAGCGATGCCGATGTGTACGGCGAAGCTAATTTTGACTCTGAAATCGTTGCCAATGTCCGACAAAGCGAAAGCTTTCTGGTCTCGGCCAAAAACTACGGAGGCTTTTATAAAGTGAAATTGAAATCGGGTCGGGTGGGTTTTATTCCGGACACTCAAATTATCATCAACGGAAAAAGTTTTGAACCTAAGCCTTACATCGATGAAGACACCGAAGATCAGATCCAAAATAAGAAGAAAAACCCCAAAAAACTTTCAAAAGAAGACCTTGAACTTAAAAAAGAGGAAGAACAGCAAGAAGACGAAGAGGCAGCCTTTGACTTCAATCTTGATGGTGTCAGCCTACAGTTAATTAATTTTCATGAGGACACTTTAGGATCCGTACAGGTAGATGATTTGATCGCCGTCGGATACAAGCACCTAGCTGATATTTCCTATGAAGTGATGGCCGCTTTCAAAGCTCCGAAGTATTACTCGGAAAAAACTTTCGGCTCAGCCCAGGGATTTAATCTTTGGGGTGCGTATGGAATTAATAACGTATTGCCAGTTTCGACAGCAACTTCATTACGGTATGGTGGCTCATTGATGGCCCATTACTCCAAAATAAAGGTATCGACGAATATCAACTCGTATGACTTGCAAGATTTAACAGCGGGAGTCGTCCTAGAAGGTGGCTTTTTGTTTCACTTTAAAAAAACCGCCCTGGATATATCGATCAAATATTTCTTTGATCGGAATAATTATGCAGGCTTTGGCCTTTCGTTGCTTTTTTAATGCCCTAATTCTATAAAACGGCATGGCTATTCAAGTTTTACCCGCAGATGTTGTGAACCAAATTGCCGCTGGCGAAGTGGTCGACAGACCAGCTCATTTAGTTAAAGAGCTTATCGAAAATAGTATCGATGCCGACGCCACCGAAATTCATATTGAAATTGCGCAGGGCGGGCGCTTCGTAAGTGTCTCAGATAATGGTAGCGGAATACTTTCAACAGATTTAGAAAAAGCTTTGCAGCGCCACGCCACGAGTAAAATCAGTGTTTCGGATGACTTGTGGAATTTGCATTCGTTCGGATTTCGCGGAGAAGCTTTGGCCAGTATCGCTGCGGTTTCAAATCTATCCCTTGAAAGTGTTCATCAAAGTGAACAAAAACCTTCACAAATCAGTGCCGAATTTGGAAAATCCTTAACGGTTCGAGATAGCTCCCGAAAAAAAGGAACGGTGATTCGCATTGAAAAACTTTTCGAAAACGTTCCGGCGCGCTTAAAATTTCTAAAGTCAGATGCCAGCGAGTCTCAGCAGATAAAGCAAATTTTAAAAGCGATGGCTTTGGCTCATCCAGAAATTAGTTTTAAGTTGATTCAAGATGGCACTCTTCAATTGTTTTATCCAATTAAGAAAAACTTACTCGAGCGGGCGATGGACATTCTAGAAAAAAAAGAACTGTTTCACACCGCATTGAAAAAAGGAAATTTTGAAGTCGAAATTGTTTTTTCCTCACCGCACGAGGTGGCAAAAACTTCGAAGCAAATTTGGATATTTGCGCAAAACCGTTTCATCCAAGATCGTGCTATTCAAGCAGCTGTCTTAGATGCCTACCGCAGCCTGCTAATGCACGGGGAATATCCGCACGCTGTTATCAAGCTGCGCTGTGAGCCTTCAGAAATTGACGTCAATATTCATCCCACAAAAAGCCAGGTTAAATTTCAAGATGCTTCGGCAGCATTTCGCTGCGTCCACGGGGCGCTCAGGCAGGCACTAGAACAAGCCCCATGGATTCTTAGGCCAGACACGAATTCTGCATTTCACTCGTCGTCGCCCGCACAGCAGCCTCATTTCGAGGAAAGGACTTCAACTCAGCTCGAAAAAAATCTGGGAAGTTATGCATCTATTTCTGACGAACCAAGACAGCAAAGTTGGGGCGTTCAGGATTCTAGTTTTCGACAAACACAGTTTAAGCAAAAAGATTTTGATATTCAAGGTCTTGCTCAACTTCGAGTAGAACCCGTGGGTTACTGGTCGCAGTTGCAGGTTTTGGGTCAGGCCCATTTAACTTATATTATTTGCCAGAAGGAAGATCGGATAGTCTTCGTAGATCAGCATGCAGCGCACGAGCGCGTGGTTTTCGAATCCTTAATGCTGGCCTGGAAAAATAAAAACTTTGAAGTTCAGGATTTTTTATTTCCCTTTGTCATTGATTTTTCAGAAGATAAGGTTGAAGCCATTTTATCTATCGAAGAGCAAATTCAACAACTGGGGATTCAAATCGAAAGACTGGGCCCGGTAAGCCTGGGTATCAAGTCGGCCCCAACGTTAATTAAAGATGCCGCATTACCAAAGCTTTTTGAAAAAATGGCTAGCGATTTGTTAGATCATGGTGGAAGTTACGCCATCGAGAAAAAAGTTTCAGATCTTTTTGCGACGATGGCGTGTCATTCGGTCGTGCGTGCAGGACAAAGTTTAAGTCATCCCCAGATGCAGGAATTGCTAAAATCCATGGATCAATTTGCCTTATCTAGCTTCTGTCCCCATGGAAGGCCAGTGTCTGTCGATAAGACTTTTCAAGAATTGGAAAAACTTTTTGGACGCATCAATTAATAAAGATCTTAAATTTATTTTTGTCGTCGGGCCTACGGCAACGGGTAAAAGCGCGTGGGCTCTTCAGCAGGCCGAGAAGTATCAGGGCTCGATTCTTAATATCGATAGCGTGCAGTTTTATCAAGGTTTAGAAATTGGTTCCGCAGCGCCAAATCAAGTCGAGAAAGCACGAGTTCCCCATTATTTGTATTCTTACGTTTCAGCTCCTGGGGAGATGACCGCTGGAAATTACTTAAGAGATTTTTATCAGCTTATTGAATCCACTCCATTGAAATCCCCGGTTTTTATTGTGGGCGGCACTGGTTTTTATATTCAGGCGTTAGAAAAAGGCATGTACGATCTAGAGCCAACCAATCCCGAGGTAAGAAAAAAGATCGAACTCGAGCTGGCAGAGATAGGCCCTGAAAAGCTTTTCGCAGAATTAAGTGCTGCGGATCCGACGCACCCGATTCACATCAATGATCATTACCGTTTAGTCCGCGCTATCGAGATTCTGCGGTATTATAAAAAAACTCCGGCTGATTTTAAAAACCTAAAACAAATAAATAAAAATGCTTTTCCGTTTCCGTATCTAAAAATTGGATTTTCTTTACCCAAGGAAGAAGCGTTGCTTAAAGTGCAGCAGCGCACCGAGTGGATGCTAGGTCATGGCATGATCGAAGAAACCGAAAATTTTTTAAAATTAGGATTTGAAAAATGGGCGCCACTTTCAAGCGTTGGCTATAAAGATGTAGTCGATTTTTTGTTACATAATAACTCAAGGTCCGAGCTGTTCGGCACAATAGTTCGAAGCACGATGAAATTAATAAAGAAGCAGAAAACCTGGTTTAAACGTGATCTGACTGTACTTTGGTCAGACTTTTCTGCAGATTCGTTGACCGAGATTGAGCGTCAACTTGACCTGTTTTTAACCGCAATTGACCCGACGGTCGATGCAAAGAGATAGTAGAAAGAAGATAGTAGGCTTATGAAAAGTATGACTGGTTTTGGCGTCGCGCGGGTACAAAGTGAAGATTTAACGATCGAGGTGAGTCTGCGTGCCGTGAATGGCCGTTACCTAGAGACTCGCTTTCATACGCCGCGGTTATACTATGCGTTTGAAAGTGAATTGAAAAAAAAATTAGCCGCAACAATTCTGCGTGGAACCGTTGACATTTATATTTCAAGAAAATTGAAAAGTACGGGCTCTTCGGCGAAAGTTGTCGGCAACACGCAGCTAGCTTCTGAATATTTAAAAGTTTTTAAAAAAATGAGTTCGGAACTACGGCTTAAGGATCCGGTTCGGCTCGAACAAGTGATTCGTATGCCTGATGTCATTCAGATTGAAGAAATTGAAACTATTCATGTCAACGAGGCCGGACTGATTAAAAAAGTTTTTGAAGCCGCGCTTAAAAAAATTGAAATCGAACGCCAGCGGGAAGGTGTCGCTTTAAGGAAAGACCTTTCTAAAAATCTTAAAGATTTACAGAAGCACATGATTAAAATTTCTAAGCTGCGCGACGAAGCCAATAAGGTTTTGCAAGAGCGTTTTGAATCGCGCATCAAACTGCGCTTAGCGAAAGAAATTGCAACCAATACCATCGATCCGCAAAGAATTTCGCAGGAGATTGTGATGCAGCTTGAAAAGGCTGACATCAATGAAGAGATCACTCGTTTATCGGAACATTTGAAAAACTTTGAAAAGCTAATTGAGGCTGATTTCGTTGAAGGTAAAAAGTTAGATTTTTACACGCAGGAACTTTTACGCGAAGTAAATACGATTGGCTCGAAAAGTCAGGTGGCTGGCATTACGGAGGCCGTCGTGGAATCTAAAACGCTGATCGAGCGCATCCGAGAACAGGTGCAAAACATCGAATGAAAACACGAATGATTATTGTCGCGGCACCGAGCGGTGCCGGTAAAAGCAGTTTTGTAGAAAAGATTTCGGGTGAAGACCCGCGGCTTTACGATGTGATAACGTACACAACAAGGCCTATGCGAAATCATGAAAGTGAAGGGAAGCCCTACTTTTTTATTTCGATTGAAGAATTTAATAAAAAGGTAAAAGAAGACTTTTTTATCGAGTGGGCCCAAGTTCACACCAATTTTTACGGGACATCCTACGAGCAAATTCATTTAGCCTGGGCACGTGATAAATGCGTCATTATGGACATCGATATTCAAGGTGTGGAGACCTTCAAATCGAAGTTCCCGGATGCGAAAACTGTCTTCATATTGCCCCCATCGATTGAAGAGCTGAGACGTCGCGTTATAAAACGAGACGGTAGTGCACCCGTGGATTTAGATATCCGGATGAAGAATGCGGAAAAAGAAATGGCTAAGGCTGATGAATTCGACATTCAAATCGTCAACGACGACTTTGAACGATCTTTTGCTGAATTTAAGAAAACAGTTGAGATTTGGATAGGTTAGGGTTATTCTTAGAGCCTTCTCTTTAAATTTTAGTCACATTCTTAGTGGAGGTTTTTTATGGCTCGAGTCACCGTTGAAGATTGCATGGACAAAGTTCCAAATCGATTCGCTTTAGTCCTTTTAGTGGCTAAGCGCGCGAAACAACTTCTTAAGGGCAGTGACTGCACCGTAGCTATGAAAAATAACAAGTACATCGTGAACTCTTTGCGTGAAGTGGCGATGGGGAACGTGGGCTTTGAATCTAAAATTGATATCCAGACGGCGACGACGGATATGCTTTTTGATTTAAATAAGTAATTTTCCTCAGCTTTAGTCTGTAAATTCAATTATTTTACTAAATAATGCATAACCTACTTAAATCGTGGGTTTTTTTGTCTATACTATAGTTATGCTTCCACTGCTAATTGATGACAAACTCCCGCAAAAACAAATAGCCACCGTTGACGAGCTTTGTGAAAAAATTAAGGCCTATCATCCGGCCGCTCAAACTGAATTTGTAGTTAGGGCTTACCAGTTTGCAGAAAAGTTTCACGAAGGGCAGCTGCGGCGCTCGGGAGATCGTTACATCACTCATCCTTTAAATGTCGCGGGGATTCTGGCCGATCTGAATTTAGATTTAGATACCATCGTCACCGGATTATTGCACGACACGGTTGAAGACACGCCCGCAACGCTCGAGTTGGTCAAAAAAGAATTTGGCGAAACGGTCGCGGCCTTAGTCGACGGCGTTACTAAAATTGGACAAATGAATTTTCGTAATAATTTCGATAAGCAAGGCGAAAATATTCGAAAGATGATTGTCGCCATGGGAAAAGATGTGCGCGTCGTTTTAGTGAAACTTGCAGACCGCTTACACAACATGCGCACGCTTCATCACATGCCCTATGAAAAACAAGTGCGGATTGCGCAAGAAACTTTAGAAATCTACTGTCCGCTAGCGGGCCGAATTGGTATCAGTGCTTTAAAAATTGAATTAGAAGATTTATGTTTTCGTTATTCGCGCCCTGATAAGTATTATGAATTAGCACAACTTCTTGAAAAAAATGAAAATGAAACAGCCAAGTACATCGAAGAAGTACGCCGCAATATTGGCGAAGTTCTAGCAAAATCGACGATCAAAGATTTTAAAGTTTACGGCCGATCGAAGCACTTATGGTCTGTTTACCGTAAGATGACTTCAAGAAATCTTTCGTACGACCAAATTTACGATGTGTTGGCATTTCGTATTACCGTCGGAAGCGTTGTTGAATGCTATGAAGTTTTGGGTTATATCCATTCGATCTGGAAACCGATCCCGGGGCGATTTAAAGACTTTATTGCCATGCCCAAATCAAATAATTATCAATCGCTGCACACCACGGTGATTGGTCCTGGCGGCGATCGCATCGAAGTTCAAATTCGTACCGCTGATATGCATCTGATCGCTGAAAAAGGAATTGCCGCGCACTGGAATTATAAAGAGCGTGGTCAACTCAATGCCGTTGAGCTTAAAAAAACCAACTGGCTTCGTGATTTATTTGCACTGAATCAGTTGGGGTCTTCACCGGATGAGTTTTTAGATACCGTGAAAACTGATTTGATGGAGAAAGACATTTATGTTTTTACTCCCAAAGGAGATGTTCAGGAATTACCGGAAAATGCGACGCCGGTTGATTTGGCTTACGCGATTCACACCTCACTTGGAAACACCTGCACCGGAGCCCGCGTTAACGGAAAGATGGTACCGCTAAAGCATAAATTAGTGAACGGCGACCGCGTTGAAATTATTGCTTCTAAAACGCAAAATCCCTCGAAAGATTGGCTGAAGTTTGCGGTGACGAACAAAGCGAAAGCTAAAATTCGTCAATTCGTAAAAGAAGAACAAAGAAAGAATTCGATCAGCATTGGTAAGGAAATTGTTGAGAAAGAATTTAGAAAATTTGGACTCGCTGCCGTCAAATACTTAAAAGGCCCCGAGTTCGATAAGTACATGAGCGAAAGTGGAATCATTGATCTGGAAGAACTTTACGCGCGCGTGGGGTACGGAAAGTTTGAACCAAAACACCTGATCGATAATTTGAGTCCGGATGCTTTACAAAAAGAAATTGAAAAAACAGAAAAATCAGAATCCAGTACATTTTTAGAAAAAGTTGTGAAGTCAGCAAAAGCTAAAATGCGCCGTTCTAATTCACTGGTTTCTGTGGATGGGATGGAAGATGTTCTGGTGCATTTTGCAAAATGCTGTGGCCCTATTCCCGGAGATTCTATTACGGGCTTCATCAGTCGCGGTAAGGGGATCATCATTCACCGGGCTGACTGCCGCAAGGTCTTTGAAATGGATCATATGCGCCGCGTGGATGTGGCCTGGAATGCCAAAAAGGCGAGTGAAGGTCAAGAGCGTCAAGTTAAACTCGAAATTATCAGTCAGGATATTCCGGGTTTATTAAAATTAATGTCTGAAAGTTTCTCGGTTCAGGGAATCAATATTGAATCCGCACAAATTCGAACAACGCGAGATAAAAAAGCAGTTTGTCAGTTTGAAATTTCTGTCACTGACGTTCATCAATTATCGGCGGCGATTTTAGCACTGCAAAAGATTAAAGGTATTATCGATGTGCAGCGGGTTCGCGGGTAAACTTAGTAAGCGTATCCCAATCCTGCACGAAGTATCAGAACATTCGCTTTCACTGTCTCCGAATTCAAAAAATATTGCTGTTCAAGACTAAATGGAATGAATAATTTATGATTGATAAAGTAATCGGCTCCGGCGGCAACACCGTAAGTTGTCGTTAATTTCAGATCATCCGTTTTTAAAGCTGTCGATGTTTTTGAAACAGGAAATTTGCTATTGGCTCCGAGTCCGATCCAAAGTAAAGTTTTTGATTTGTAAATATCAAACCGCGCGTAGCCACCGGTCGCTAAGTACGAGATATTGGCGCTACAATCCGTCGAGGTTGCATTACTGCAACCCGTAATTGCGGAAGTCCCCGAAACCACGAAAGGTTCGTAGCCAAAGACCAGGCGAAATTCAAACCAGTTATTTAAGGGATAATCCATACTGCCGCTGAGGCCAAAAGAATTTCCGGTCATTTGAACTTCATCTACGTTTGGGTTCGGAGGGACGCCGTTTGATTCCCGAGCCGACATTGAATTCGCCATCACGTTCACCAAAACACTAATTTTCTTCGAGGTCATACGGTAGGTTGGCGTCTCTTTTTCTTCCGTGGGATTTAAGTCGGCGAAATTAGATTTCTGAGTCGAAGAATTACTTTCTTTTTCAAGTAATTTCTCAGTTCCGTCCGACTTTCCCTTAACCATCATGCCGATCGAACGGTCACCTTTAACGGCAGAAATTTGCAACACGGCCACTTTTTTTTTCAAGGGATTCAATAAATAGAATTCTTGTCCCACCGTGATTTCATCGTTTTGATTATCAATCAAAACCTTGCCATTTTTAACCTGAGTAATGACGGCAGCTTCGCTTGATCTCAAGATCAATAAAAATGACAGTTGAAATACAAAAAATAAACTAAAGGATTTCAAAATAATTTTCAGACAGAGACGTAAATGTGCAGTAAGTCCCGTTCAGGTTATCGGCCTCAAAATAAGTGTGCTGATCAATAATGTATTCCCATAAAAAATTATTTTCTAATTTCGGTAATTTCTTATAAACGGTCACTAAACGAGAGGCGCTGGCTTTGTTGCGTAAGCTTGAGTTTGAGCAGCCCAAAGGTTTTAAATTTTGGGCGCGAAACTGAGGGGCTGCGGATTCAAAATCTTTTCTTTCCGGTGAGCGATAAATCGTGCAACTTTGAAAAGTGGAAAAAATAAAAGTAAGTAAAAGGATCGTTTTCATAAGTTAATTCTGAAGACAAAAATTAAAAAAGAAAAGACCTTTATCAGGTCTTTTCTTATAAAAATTCAGCTCTTGATAATAATTAATTATTAGATTGAATTAGAATGGAATGTCTTCGCCTTGATTAAAAGTGGGCTCCGGTCCAAAATCTGAAAAGTTAAAATCATTTCCTGAGCCTCCAGAAGCTTGTGATTGGGATTGACCCGCTGAAGCTCCGGCTTCGGCATTTCCAGATCCTAAAAACTGCACGGTGCTAGCAACAATTTCAGTTGAGTATTTCTTAATGCCGTTATCTTCCCAAGAACGTGTTTGAAGTTTGCCTTCAACATAAACTTGGCGCCCTTTAGCTAAATACTTACCGCAAATTTCGGCAAGCTTCCCCCAAACAACAATACGGTGCCATTCGGTGCGTTCTTGCTTTTGACCGCCTTTATCAACCCAGTTTTCGCTTGTGGCTACATTTAATCGGGTGACTGTCGAACCTTGTCCAACGGCCTTCATCTCGGGATCCTGACCTAAACGGCCAATGATCATTACTTTATTTACTCCAGACATAAACCCTCCTTCTTCTTTTTGCTTTCGGGTGCCCTATGAGTCAATCAGGACTTCTGATTTGCGGAAAGTATGTGCACAGTAAATGCCGAGCCGAGATCGAACCCTGGCCAATGGCAAAATAAGAGCATTTCAAGGTTCGGATTATTGCAAGCGCGTGAACTGCGGCGGCATACCGGCGGCGGTCGCCTGGATTTTAAATTTATAGCTAGCGCCTGTTGGCGAATCTGTTTTGTAGCCATCTAAAAAACCAAGAAAAAATTTGGCGCGTTCTTTAAAAGCAGAAGTCGCCATTAAATTAAGGTCGATGTTATAAGACCCCAAGACGGGAATAATTTGGCCCCCACGATTAGTGAAAGTAATTCCTAGATCGCCTTTGATATTACCGTGCAATTCATCGCTGGGTTGACCTAATTTTCCAGATTCAATAACGAATTTACCACCCGCTAATTTACCCTTAAGTTCTATTTGTCCCAATTTGATTTCGGGTAAACTAACCCGGCCTAAATCAGCTAAAACTAGCGAACTATTGGGCATTTCAAATTTTGAGATCGATAAGCTTAATTCCATTTCCGGTTGCTCAGTTAATGTTAAGTCAGCCAGCGCCGTCGAGGTTAAATTCAATTT
>JAYTHR010000008.1:0-7359 GCA_043732425.1 Bdellovibrionales bacterium | reverse complement strand
ATATTAAGGCCCTACCCTAAGCCACGTCAGGCTTAATATTTGGCTCAGCAAAAAAAGAAAGAACCCCGCCGTCGCAAAATAATAAAAATACTCTTCGTAGTGGACATACTTGCTGTCTTCGATTTTTGTAGTTTCTAAAGTGTTAATTTCACTAAAAATCTTTATAAAAGAATCATCATTTTTCGCACGGTAATAGCGACCACCCGTATCGTTGGCCATTTTTGTTAAGAGCTCTTCATTCACTTCATCTTCGAAGGGCTGGTAGTGCTTTACTTTATTGCCAAAAACGTCGGTGCTGTAAACCGGTAACTTCTTCGGACCGCTAGTCCCGATTCCCACAGTGTAAATTTTAATTCCGTATCCTTTTGCGATTTCTAGTCCGGTCTCGGGGTCGATGGTGCCTGAGTTATTTTCTCCGTCGGTCATAAAAATCATCACGCGCGATTTAGCCTGGGAATCTTTTAATCGCGCCGCCCCGTTCGCAATACCGACTCCGATCGCGGTGCCATCTTTAATCCGCGCATTAGCCGCGGTCGTGATTTTGGAAACACGATCTAAAACTAACTGATAATCTAAAGTGGGCGGCACCAGGGTAAAAGCTTCTCCTGCAAAAATAACGATTCCAATCCGGTCGGAAGATCTTTGCTTCACAAACTTTGTCAGAATGTCTTTCGCCGCTTCTAATCGATTGAACGGTTTCATGTCTTCGATCAGCATGCTATCAGAAATATCAAGAACGATTACAATATCTAAGCCTTCAACATTTCTTTTCACTTTTGAGTCCGAACGCTGCGGGCGCGCCAATGCAAAGATCAAAAGAAGAATAGAAAGCAAACATAAACCGCGATTTATTTTAACAAAAGCCACACGGCCGCGGTCTTGCCATTTCTTAAATGAGATCAGTGAGCTCATTTGTAGCGTGGCTTTTTGCTTCTGTTGGTTTTTTAAAATGAAATAGCAAAGTCCCAGCCAGGGAAGAATAAGTAGCAGAAACAGTGGCTGACCAAATAAATAAGTTCCTAGTGTCAAACTCATTTCTCAGTCCTTTTTAAAAGCTCTTCTGTGCGATCCGCAAATAAGTACATTTTCTGTGTCAGCGATTTTTTTAGACTATCGAATTCCTGACTTTGCAGCTCTTTCGATTTCAACTGAACTAACTGAATATCACTCAGAATTTTTTTAATTTCGAGCCGCTCTTTTTTAAACCACGGATTTACTTTTTTAAAATAGGAAATAAGTTCGTTATCTTTCAAATCAAAGGCCGGGATTTTGTAAGCCCGTAGTATAAAAAGTCGAAAGGCATATTCTAAGTCTTGCAGCGGGTTCGGCGAAGCTTCTGAGCTTCTAACCGCTTTGTAAAATTGCAGGTCACGCGGAACCGAAGAGTCGTAATCTTTCAGCTTGGCTACAAGCTTTCGATAATAAAGTCGCCGTTGGATCACCCAGGCTACCATAGCTAAAAAAAGTAAACTGATACCTAGAATAATCAGGGTGTAAAATAAAGGCCAAGATAACAGCGCCGGCAGCACGGGACCAAAAGGTTCAGGCGGCTTTTGATCCTTACTTTTTTCAATGACGGATTCCACGCGAAAATTTTGGGATCCCAAGTGTATTTCATTTTGACCATCCGATAAAATGAAGTCGGAATACTTATATTCACCCGCGCCGTAAAAAGTAAGGTCGACAGACAACTCTGAATTTGAACCTGAATTTGAACCTGAGTTTATGAGTGCCTGAGCCTTTAATACTTTAACTTTATAATCGGGATTTTTTTCTTCGGTTTTAACGACCAGTTGATTCCATAATAAGACTTTTGCCACGTCACCACGGCACTGGAGCAGCACATGGCGGCCCACGGTGATTTCTTGATCTTTTAGTCCTTTAATTTCGGGAATTAAAACTTGGCAAGAAAGCGAATTCATCAGCGCGCCTTTTTCCTTTTAAAGAAAGCTAGCAAAGCCTTATGGTAATTGTCGTCGGAATCAAAGCGAAAGGAATCAATTCCCGATTTTTTTAAGTTTTTCTGAAACGCATCAAAATCAGTATTAAATCTTTTCTTCATCTCTTCCCGAAAAACGGGGTTCGAGGAATCGAGCAGCATCGTTTCGCCACTTTCGGAATCTTGAAGTTCGATCATGCCGACATCGGGAAATGCAAATTCGGCTTCATCTTGAACCAGACCCGCAATCACTTCGTGCTTACGCTCTAGTAATTTTAATGCGGGTTCATAATTGGTATCTTGAAAATCACTCAGCAAAAAAATAGTCGCCCGTTTTTTTAAAACACCGCGCAGAAAATCTAATCCTACGGAAATTTTAGTTTTATTTTTTTTAGGTTTAAAATAAAGAAGCTCACGCAGAATGCGGTAAACTTGAGCCCGCCCTTTTTTGGCCGGAATATACAACTCCACTTCGTCGGAAAATAAAACTAAGCCAATCTGGTCATTATTTTTCACGGCGCTAAAAGCAAGCGTCGCCGCGACATACGTCAGAGTTTCCCCTTTGAGGTAATCCCGAGATCCAAAATCTTGTGACGCGCTGATGTCCACACAAAGTATAATTGTCAGTTCCCGTTCTTCTTCAAAAGTCTTGATGTAGGGTTTTCCCGCGCGTGCGGTCAGCGCCCAAGAAATGGCCCGCACATCATCTCCCGCAACATATTCGCGAAAATCAGAAAAAGTCATTCCCTGACCTTTGAAGGCTGTATGATATTCTCCGGAGAAAATATTATTCACCAGTTTGCGGGTGTCGATTTCAACACGTTTAACTTTTTTAAGAATTTCCGCGGGAACGGTCACTCACACATCCTTCAAAAAAAACGTTTCGGGTTAGTTTAGGCCGTTACTTCAATGGCAGAGATGATTTCTTTGATGATATCATCTTGCTTCAGGCCTTCGGCTTCGGCTTCGTACGTTAAAATAAGGCGGTGCCGTAAAACTTTGTAAATAATCGCTTTGATATCTTCCACCGTCACGAATCCGCGTCCGCGCAGGAAAGCGTGGGCTTTTGAAGCTCGAATTAAACTTAAACTGGCCCGCGGCGATCCGCCGACCGCGATTAATTTTTCTAATCGGCCTAACCCGTATATTTTCGGTTCCCGGCTGGCCATAATTAAATCGACAATATAATTTTTTACTTTTTGATCCACGTAAATTTGATCCACGACAGCCACGGTGGCTAAAAGTTGTTCTTTGGAAATGACGGTTTGAATTTGGGGTTTGGCCTGTGTTCCCATGCGCGAGATAATCTCGTGCTCTTCCGATTTTGTCGGATAGTTCACGTTAATTTTAAACATGAACCGATCCATTTGCGCCTCAGGAAGTGGATAGGTTCCCTCTTGCTCGAGCGGATTTTGGGTAGCCAGAACTAGAAAGGGATTATCTAATTTGTAAGATTGCTCACCGATCGTCACTTGCTTTTCAGCCATGGCTTCAAGCAATGCTGATTGCACCTTAGCCGGAGCCCGATTAATTTCATCGGCTAGGACGATATTCGAAAACACGGGCCCTTTTTTCGCGGTGAATTCCCCCGACTTCGGATTAAAGATCATGGTTCCAATTAAATCCGTTGGCAATAAATCGGGCGTGAACTGAATGCGCTGAAACTGTAATGAAATCGTTTGCGCTAAAGTTGAAATCGTTAAAGTTTTTGCTAACCCCGGAACGCCTTCAAGTAAAATATGACCGCCCGTTAGCAGCCCCATCGTCATGCCTTCGATCATTTCTCGTTGGCCGACAATCACCTTATTCATTTCGTTCATCATTTGGGTTACAAAAAGGCTTTGGTCTTTTACGGCTTGATTCAAAGCTAGAAAGTCATTTTCTGCCATGTATTTCTCCAGTTATATGATCTTTTAGCTCTTAAGTCCGAGCTTTTTTTAATCGTTTTGATAGCTTGCTTATTGTGTCACAAGTTGTCTTGATTTCAATAAAATCTAAATGCAAGATAGCAATCTATGCGCACCTTGACTCAAGTCTGGGTTTTTTTTGTTTCCCTGACGATCGCTTTACTGATTATTGGTTTTGAATGGAAAGGTCGAGTCGGACTTTTCATTAGCTTTATTTTTAGCCTTTTCATGATGTACATCATCTTTCATCGGGGATTTTTACTGTTTAGAAAGCAGCAATCTTACCGCGAGAAAAAAGGTTCCGATCCCACAGGTTTCCTGAGTGTTTTAAATTCCCTGAAAAGCGATTACGGAATTCAGAGTCTTCATTTTTACGTGACTTCAGAAATAACGCCGCCATTAATTTGGAAAGATCAGCCCAATTTTGGCTATATTTTACTGAACGATCAACTTCTTCACCAGCTGACCTCGTCTGAAAAAGTTTTGTTAGCCCATTTTCTTTTGTCCCATTTAAAAATTCGCCCGACCTTTAGACCCCGGTTATTTTCGGTCTTTCAACTGAGTTTTCTAAAACTCCAATTTTTGTTTTCGCCGCTGATGAGCCTTTTTGCGACCCTGCTTCAATCGCAAAAATATTATATGCAGTCTGATCTTTTAGGATTACACAAGAGTCACGTTTCTAATTATGAATTTGGTTATTTTTTAAAAAAACTGCACGATTTTAAATTTCACTTAGCGCCTGGTTTAGAAGGGGCTGAATACTTTTCCGCCCTAACGGTGCCTTATCGCTCGGGCTGGAAAAATTTTGGTCAGCCCAGTTTGAATAAAAGATTTATTTCGATTATGGGTTTTGCTCCTTAAAGAAATAGGTATTCAGAAAGAGGATTTATGACAACAGATAAAGAAATGATGACGGATAAAATTGAAGCTACCTTTTCGATGCTCGCGATGTCCATCGCTTCTAGCGCCGTGATGGCGATGGGGCTGTCTCCGGACCCTACTACGGGAAAAACTCAGGCCGATAAACAAATGGCTCGGTTTAATATTGATTTGCTGGCGATGCTAAAGGAAAAAACTAAAAATAATTTAACCCCTGAAGAGTCTGACTTTTTAAGTCAGATTCTTCAGGACTTGCAAATGAAGTTTTTGCAAATAAAATAAGTCCCAACTGCTGAGATTAGAAAGGCTTTTCCCATGTTCAAAAATCTATCGTGTTCTTTTATTTTTTTAACTTTACTGCAAGTAAATTCTTTGGCTTCAGCCCAAGGTTTAGTGAAAACTCCGCCCGTCTTAAAATTATCAGATCCATTACCCGCGAATTTATTCGTTGAATTAGGTAAAGCCATCAACCCGGCAGTCGTTAATATTTCGACTTCGGCCGTTCCTCAGGGGCGCCAGTACAGCGATCCCATGATGGAGATGCTGGAACAGTTTTACGGAAATCAATTTAAGGCGCCGAAAATGCAAATGGGGAAACCACGACGTATTGGCTTAGGAACCGGTTTTATTATTCGTGACGACGGCTTAATCGTCACGAATGCCCACGTGATTCAAGGCGCTGACTTGATCGAAGTGCAATTGACGGAAAACGCAGAAAAGCAATACAAGGCGACTGTTATTGGCAGTGATCAACGTACGGATATTGCCTTGATTAAAATTACTCCGACCGAAAAATTAACGGCCGCGGCCCTAGGGTCTTCGAAAGACACGCAGGTCGGAGAATGGGTCGCCGCTTTTGGCAACCCTTACGGTCATGGCCACTCGATGACAAAAGGAATTATTTCTTCTACGGGCCGTGCTATCGAGGAAATAAATAAATTTCCTTTACTGCAAACCGATGCTTCGATTAATCCGGGAAACTCGGGCGGACCGTTAGTGAATTCTAAAGGTTTAGTCATCGGAGTGAATTCCGCCATCGATGCGCGGGCTCAGGGAATTGGTTTTGCCATTCCGATTGATGAAGTGAAAGCGATTATTCCGCAATTAGAATCTGGCGGAACAATTCGTAAAGGGTATCTGGGAATTTCTCCGGGTGATGTGCAAAGCGAAGATGAATTCGCGGGCTCTGTTGTTCTGGGCGTGGGCGATGGTCCCGCAAAAAAAGCGGGCCTAAAACTTTATGATTTGATTACCGAGATCAATGGAAAAAAAATTAAACACGCGCAAGATCTGGTCTACACCGTTGCGGATCTTGAGCCCGGAAAAAAAGTAAAAGTAAAAGTTCTTCGTAACGACAAGCCGCTTACCTTGACGGTGACAATTGGCGAGAGCCCTGACGAGCGCACCAAAAGCTCACTGAAAAATTCAGCGCGTAAACTGGTGAGTCATAAAGCTCCGTTCAATTTAGGTTTTTCTGTGGCTGATTTAACTGACGACGTACGAAAAGAATTTATGATTGATCCGGAAGTGCAAAAGCCCATCGTGATTGATATGGAAAGTAATTCGCCCGCCGCTTTTCAAGGGGTTCGCATCGGGGATTTGATTATTGAAATCAATAAAAATGAAATAACAAATGCTAAAGAAATTTTGAAATATTTAAAAAAAGGTGCCAATCGCTTAAAAATAGCGCGGCCTGAAGGCGTTCTGAATTTAGAGCTCGAGGTTCGTTAAAAAAACTCAATTTTCTAATTTATGCTTAAGAGTTAATTTTCTAAGATCAAAAGGCCGTGACTAGGACGGGACTTTTGATGTCTTAAAATGAAACATCATTAAACAAATAAGGCCTCCGAACTAAAGTCCAGCTTTCAGCCTGTCGATGAGTGCAGTAACGAAGACACAGCGCGTGAGCTTTAAACCTCATGCTGAATGAGTGCAGCACGACGAACAACGATGAAATGGGGCCTAGTTTTATGAAAATCACTGAAGTAAAAATATTTCCCGTGAATGAAGAGCGCTTAAAAGCCTACGTCACGATAACTATCGAGGCCAGCTTCGTCGTTCGTGATCTGAAGGTCATACAAGGGCCCCAGGGTCTTTTTATCGCCATGCCGAGTAAAAAGCGCAAAGACGGCCAATTTCGTGATATTGCTCATCCTCTGAATCAAGAGACGCGACAGCAAATCGAAGATCTGGTATTCGAAGCCTACGAAAAAGAATTGAAATCCATGGGCGAAACGCTAGTCAGTCTTAAGAGACAAAAAGCACCGATGAATCCCACGGGAAGCGACGAGTACTAGTGAGTTTTTAAGTGCAGCTTTGAGTTTAGCAATGAGTTTTGCAATGATTTCAGCGGCTGCTTAGTAGTGAGTACATTTTTAGCACAACACGTCCGGCACCAGAATTGTTTTTGAAAGAAAAGACCCTGCGCAAAAATTCTTTTCTGACTCAAAACCCAGTTCGAGAAAGCCCAGATCAGCACGTTGAGTGATCAACACCAGATCTGGGCTTAATTTTTCTTGCGCTTTGGCATAATTTTATTTAATTTTCATTTACAACAAAAATGCTGGGGTATCGCCAAGTTGGTAAGGCAATAGATTTTGATTCTATCATTCGGAGGTTCGAGTCCTCCTACCC
>JAYTHR010000007.1:0-2144 GCA_043732425.1 Bdellovibrionales bacterium | reverse complement strand
CGATCGTCGAAGACCCAACCCGCCTTTTTCGCGCTGGGGCTTTTGCGCCGAAAGTTCTTATTCATCAAAAATACTTGGCGGAAGCAAGACTCATTCAGCCCGGAAGCACGTTCACGGAATTCTGGAATTACAAAATGGATTCAGCGGCAAATCTAGAAGCCATTAAGTTTAAAGTCGAGCAACAGATCAAAGACCCCGTGGTGCAAATTGAAAGCACCCGAGATTCAGCGCAAGACGGTAATAAAACTTTAAAATACTTTACCGATTATTTGGGTTTAGTTGCGCTTGTTGCTTTAGGTCTTTGTTTTCTCTGCGGCAGCTACTTACTGCAATGGATTTTTAATTCGAAAAGAAAAAATATTGCAATTTTTAAAACCTTAGGACTCAGCGACCAGAAGATTATTTCTATTTATATTTTGCAAACCCTTTTAATTTCTGTGCTGTCATGCCTTTTTGCAATTCTTTTTGTGTTGGCTTTAATGCCCCTGCTTGAAAATCTATTAATTCATCGTTTTAATTTGCCAGTTGCGCTGCAGGTAGGATGGAAGGCGCTATTTTTAATATCACTTCTTGGAGTTCTGGGACCACTATTAATGACGGTGCCACAAATCTTACAGATTTTTGAATTACATCCGCTGCAATTGTTTCATACGTCAGTTGAATTCAGTAAAAAATCAGTAGGTTTTTATTTCTGGCTATTAATTTCAGTTTTTTCGTTTTGGGGTCTGTCGATCTGGCAAAGCCAATCTTACATGGTCGGCTCGGGGTTTGTGGCCGCGATCTTGGGTCTGATCGGAATTTTTTATTTTTTCAATTTGTTAGTTATGAAATTCTTAGATCGTTCGGCAGGGTCTTTTTCTTGGCTATTACAATACAGTATAAAAGGTTTAACGCGCCGAAAAGCAGCGACCAGCTTAGTTTTTGTGACCATGAGCTTGTCGACACTTGTTCTTAGTTTACTTCCGCATATTAAAGCTTCCATTTTGCATGAGGTCCGGCCAGAAGAAAAATCTCAAATCCCGAACTTATTTCTTTTCGATATTCAGCCCGATCAGGTTGAAAAAATTCAAAACATCGCTAAAAAGTTAACGGGCCAGGAATTAATCTTAAGTCCCATGGTTCGATCTCGAATACTTAATATTAACGGAAAAAATTACGAACGTATTGTTCAAGACAATTCCTTCCAAACGCGTGAATCCGAAGAAGATGCGCGCTTTCGAAATCGCGGCGTTAATTTAACTTATAGATCTTACCTGCAGCCTTCAGAGACAATTACAGATGGCCACTTTGATGGAAAATACGACGCTAAAACTAATTCTGAACTTCCCGGTTTGTCGGTAGAAAAAAAATATGCCGAACGGGTGGGATTTAACTTGGGTGACACGGTCACCTTCGATGTTCAGGGAATTGAAATGAAAGCGAAAGTAACTTCATTCCGAGAGGTGCGTTGGACTAGTTTTCAACCAAACTTCTTCGTCAGCTTTCCAGAAGGCGTCCTGGAAGAGGCACCACAAATTTTTATTACTGCGGTTTCGCAAATTACTCCGGCCGTTGCTAAGCAGTTTCAGTTGGAAGTCTCAAGACAGGCTAAAAACGTTTCAATTATTAATGTCACTCAGGCCGTAGAGAATTCCCTGAAATATATTGATCAAATGGCGATGGGACTGCAAATGATGGCATGGCTAGCAGTGGCGGTTGGGCTTTTTGTTTTTATCATTTTACTTAACACTCAAATAAAGGAACGCTTGTCCGAAATGAATTTAATTCAGATTCTGGGGTGCTCATTAAAAGAAATTGAAAAAGCTTTGTTTATTCAGTTTTTTATACTGATTAGCTTGTCGGTCATTTTTGGAATACTTTTGGGTTTAGTGGCCTCGGCCCTGGTCATGAGATTCGTTTTCAATCTACCAAGTGTCTATGATTTTCAGTATATGATTTTTTTAATTCTGGGATTGATTCCGATCGCAGTCGTCACGATTTACTGGGGGCTAAGACCCTTAAAGTTTTTAAATCCTATGGATTTGATTAGACAGGCGAACTAACTTTGACTAATTTCATTTTATGACAACATCTTCTGATCAAATTCAAAAAGCCACCCAACTTTTAAAGGATGAAAATGTTGTAGCGTTTCCGACTGAAACTGT
>JAYTHR010000006.1:0-2156 GCA_043732425.1 Bdellovibrionales bacterium | reverse complement strand
TAACCGAAGTTCGCAGCAATATCAAAATTTGATTTATAAACCCAATTACATTAAATCCGCCGCAAAAAAAGAAATTTTAGAGTATCTGACAACATTGCATCCAATCTGGGAAATGCGGTTTTCAGAATCTAATCCTCCGCCTGCAGGTGAAGAGAATCGCGAACTTTTACGACCCGTCTACTGGCTTGGAAATTGGCAATTTGCTTGTTTGGATTACTACCACCCACCCAAAGGTATTCGAAACCGCTGTGTAGCCGCGGAAATTTACCCTGCCGTGATTAGAAAAATAATTGCCGAAATTGAAAGTGAAGTGCGGCAGATATTTTCGCCGAAAGATATTCCGGAAAAATGGCATTTAAATACATGCCTGATTAATTTTTATGGTGATAAGTATTTTGATGATACTTCGATTGATTGTGCGCGTGTTGGTGAACACAAAGATTTTGAACCCGGACCGGTCGCTTCAATTTCTTTTGGCGAAAGGGCTTATTTTCAATTCGTCAAAAGTGAAGGCAAACAACAAAAAAGCCAAGTGATCTTACAACAGCAATTAGACGATTCTAGTCTGCAAATTTTCGGCGGAGATAAATTTAAAAAGCAATTATTTCACCGTGTCCAGCGCGTGGAAAATAAAGGAATTCGATTTTCTGAGCTAAACGTCACTGGTTTTGAAACGCGGCGAATTAACTTCACTTTTCGTTACGTCCCTACCGAGCATATTCAACGCTATAGTGCTTTCCCCGAAAATTTACAAAAAGATCTAAAAGATTATGTTACTGAATTGGCCAAGAACTCGGTGTACTGGCAACAGCAGCTGGAATAACGGAACTACTTACCCCACTGAGTCGAAAATAACTGCAGAATATAATTCCATTGAAAATCCGCCGGAAGGCCACAGTGAGTTCCTCGATCCAACTGGTAGATCTGCGTCTCGGCAAAATTTCCGGGCTGTTTTTTTTGTAAAATCAAATCGGTATTAATTTCCTCAGACACTAATAAATCTTTCGCCGTCGTAACAATCAGCACGGGTGTATTTTTATTTTGATAAAAAGGCCAAAAGTCATTTAACGCAGAAAATGATTTTGAATTCATAAGGTGTTCGTGAAGACCCTCGGGCCAGTGAATGCCATCGGGAAGTTTTTCGACGGGCTGAATTTGATGCGTTTCTAGATAATCTAAAATAGCGGGCATAAAACGCGGCTTTAAATCAAAGAAAGTTTTCCACCATTCAGTATGATTCAGTTCAGAAATTTTTTCAGGAACGGCTTTCAACCGGCGATGATTCCACAGATCCACGAAGGCCGAGCTAACACTAGCTTGGCTATGAAAATTCATGGTTTTAATTAAATTGACGACGGGACAAAATAAGGTCGCCGTTTTTAAGTAATGAGAATTCTGTTCGTCTAACATTTGGGTCACGAAAACCCCGTGGGCGCCAAGGCTGACTCCAAAAAGATGTACATCCGAAATCAGCTGACTTAACTTATATTCATTTCTTTTCAATTCCTGCAAAATTAAAAAAGTTTGCAGACCTTCTTCGATACCGCCAAAAGTGACGGGATTTTCTTGCGACAGATAACCATGACTCGTTAAGTTTTCTAGGGCTAGAAAATTAAAACCGAAATCCTCATACGCGGCTTTCGCAATAAATCTTTCGGCCAAAAACTCGTCGACGTTCCCGTGAACGCCCATTCTTAAAATCAGTAGAGGTCTTGCTTTTTGGTCATCATGAATTCCTAAAAGCCCACGCAGGTGAATGGCGCCAGTCGCATTCGCCGGTAATCGAATGCTTACTTTTCTAAAGTGTTCACGGTCGGACAGGTCAAATTCGACAGATAAGGCTTTCAAAATTTTTTTTGTGCTTGGTGTTTTTCCGGCTCCGTGCAAATAAATGCAATCTGGTTTTACCTTTGTAAATTGACTCAACTCTGAAAGTTTTCCCTTCAGATTCGATGATGAAAAACTAAGCCGACAGTCTGGTGCCTGTTCACCGGATCCGTCACCGGTTCCGTCTTTGACTCGAGGCTCCCAACTTAGCCAGTGAGTATAAATAGTTTGCATCCATGACGGATAAGTCGAAAGCACCTGCCCTTGGCCTGAAGAGTCATCCTGAATTTCGATGATTTGGCTCTGAAACTGCGACCAGTTCACAGGGG
>JAYTHR010000005.1:0-2172 GCA_043732425.1 Bdellovibrionales bacterium | reverse complement strand
ATCGAACCTGCGACCTTCTGAATGCAAATCAGATGCTCTCCCAGCTGAGCTATGCCCCCAAAAATATTTGTTTGAAGGGTTTCTCTTTTTTTGAATTTTAGGTCAATAATTATTTTGATTTTTAGCAGAATAGCTTAATCAAAGATCAAATCAGGTAATTTTCATGCGGATATTGCAACGGACATAAGCATAATGCTTGAAAACCACTTCTTTTCTTCCGTCATTTTGAAGCCTATATTTTCAGCACCAAGCAAAATACTTTGATATACTTTTTTCAATATTTCTACTTCTGCTTTAGAGTCGGGCGCGTCATCTGAGTCAAAAAGGTGCTCGATGGCTTTAAAAACGCTTACTAAGTCAACAGTTGTGACGACTCGAGGTATTCGGGATGAGTCAAAACTAGTCATTTCGTGTGGTTTGAAGCCAATCAGTGAGTTCGTGATCAATATTTTCGTATTATTTTTGAAGTTGATCTGCAGAAATTGGGAACCGTCGAGATCTTGGCGAGATAATACTTTATCAACCTGATCACTGTTGATTTCGATTTTCTTATTATCTTCGATCTGTTTGAGATCAATGATTCCATTGGTAAAAGTAAATTTAAATTGAGATTTTTTTTCTAGAAAATTTAGAATCTCATTCATATTTTTCGAGGTGGCTTCCGCGTTTAGTTTCTTCAAGATGTCCTCCGATATGTTTTTATCGACGATTTGGGCTGATGACTTTAAAATATTTATGTCTCAAACTAGGACTTGAGGACTTATTTATGAAAATAACACGTTGGACAGCTCAATTAGATCCGAAAAAAGAAATTATTTTACAACTGTTTCAGGCTGAAGGGCTGGACGGGACGGAAGTGATCGTCACTGCGGGTAAAAAAATGGCTAACATGCGAACTCATATGCGCGAAATTATTCAGGTGCTGGATGGTGAGTTGATCTTTAATCTTTCTGGAACTCAGTTCGTTTTGCGGCCTGGAGATAAGTTGGAAATGGCTTCGAATACAAGTTATTCGTACAGCAATTTGAAAAATGAAAGCTGCCAATTTCTGACGGCTCAGATGATCTGATTTTTCTACTTTTATTATTTTTTCTTCAGTTTAAATTTTTTCTATATGAATAGTGAATTAGAAGACTTTACAAAGCTCTAATTCACTATTCACTATTGTCAATATAGCTCGTAGGCTTACTCGACAGTTGTGCCTGCTGGCACGTCGCCCTGAACTGTTTTTTGTATGCGAGGGGTGACAAAAATAACGAGCTCATTTTTACTTTTATTTTTTTGATATCCTTTGAAAAGAATCCCGAAAACCGGAATGTCTTTTAAAAAAGGAATTCCCGAAGTCGATTCGCTCGTGTCCGCCTGAAAAATACCACCGATCACTGCGGTTTGACCACTACGAACGATAACTTTTGTTTTAGCTTGTCTTTTTTCAATCTCTGAAGACTTAGCACTCCCTGGAAAAGATCTTTCAATATCGAGATCCATGACGACGGTTCCTTCGTTTGAAACCTGAGGCGTTACCTTCAGACTGACTCCCACTTGCACGGCTTCAGTAGTCACCGTGACCGCGCCGGTTGCGGGATTTGCCGTCGAGACCTTATCTACCGAAACGTTGACCGTTTGAGAAATCGTGGCTGTTTGATTTGAAAGAACTGAAATTCTTGGCGACGATAAGATTCGTAGCTTATCTTCACGCTCTCCCAACGATAGCGAGGCTTGCAAATTCCCAAGATCTCCGGGTCGCCCCAGGGCACCTAAACCAAAGCTGGGACTGAATATTGTGCTTCCTAAACCGGGTTGAAAAAGTAGGGAAGGTCGAATCAGATTTCCTGATGGAGCCGCTTCCGTTCCACTTTGAGGGGAGCTCCAATTCACGCCAAGACCACGAACGAATTTTTCTCCGGCTTCGACAACTTTACCCTCGATAAGGACTTGTTTCGGCTGGGAGTCTAAGGCCTGGATCAGTTTTTCAATTTTTTCAATATTGATGGCGGTTTCAGTCACGATGAGTGAGCTGGTGCGCAGGTCTGAAATAACCTTTCCCCGGGACGGAGTCACAACCGTCTGACCCGTCGTTGTCACTGTAGTCGACGAAATAAATTCTTTTATTTTCTTTTCAAGATCAGCTATGTCGGCGTAGCCAATAAAAAATCTTTTTACCGTGAGGGG
>JAYTHR010000004.1:0-2174 GCA_043732425.1 Bdellovibrionales bacterium | reverse complement strand
AAAAATGAAAAAGCCTTGGGTAAAACCAAGGCTTTTTTTATTTCTAAATAGGAAATTTGATTTGGCAGCTACTCAATAACTAATGGATTTTTCATCTTCAGTAAAGCTTCCACTTCTATAGCTATGTCCGTATCATCCTGCTCCGTTAATTCCATGTCGCATCTTGCGAATCCAGTTTCAATTGCATGAACTTTATCTTTCAGTGACATATTTTGAGTCTTCAAAAATTTGAGTTCAGTCTCAAGGCGGTTACCAACTAAGCCATCACCCTGTGAAATTTTCTCTGTCTGATTGTAAATTTGAATTTCTTTGTACAAACCTTTAAATCGACTTTCGCAGGCTTCACTGGCGTGCACTGAAGTGAATAACGTCGACAAGCTAATGACCGATAATGCGATAACCTTTTTCATATGATCTCCTTTTAAAGATTTGAAAATCTAATCAGTCTATAGAACAGCAAAGATCTTGCCGCTAGAATTCGAACTGATTGCATATGAAAAAGAATAAAGTCGAATTTGTCAAAAAATGTCAGACAGAGCACGACCTCACTGAAGTCTCAAAATGAGACAAGCTACTAAGTTCTAAATTTTTAAAACTTAAATCGATCTATTTTTTCATCGGAGCTTCGTCTTTTGGAATATCGAAATAATCGGGCATAACGAATTCGGGAAGAAGCGGGTAGCGGTAACTTTTATAGGCTTTCATTGCGGGTTCGCCGGCCTCGACATAAGCTTGCTCCCAGATATTTGCCAATAATAAACTAGATCGCGCCATTTCTTGCAGAATTAACTTTTCGAAATTTTTGAATCCGACCGAAGCTGGTTTTCGTTCTGCTGGAGTTCGTAAACTCATACCTTTTTCGATACGAATAACTGAAGGTTTTATCACCGGATCTACTTTGTCGATCGCTTTGATTTCTAGATTTGAAATTTCGCTAAGGCCGCGCATTTTTTCAATCACTGATTTGGGCTTTAAAAATGATGGTGATTTCATAGATTTAGCTTTTTTAGTAATTTGTAGGACTAAATCAGGACCGAAGTAAGCGACTGAGGCATCTTCGAAGTAAGCATGAATTCCACCGTGATTGGAAGCGTAGCCGTCGTAATCAGACGTATTGTGATAAGGCTGTCCGGCATCACCCACGAAATGTCCCATAAGGCCTAAATCGACAACTAGGTTATAGAAGGCTTTATTATAAGGAAAATCCTCAGTTTGCTCTTCTTTATTATTTGCTGGTGCGGGTAAAGTTTTTAGTTTTTTTCCCTCTTCTAAAGCGAGGCGATAAAACTGATCAGCGCGCCACCAAATGGATCCGAACTCGGTGGGAATTGAAAAAATTTTGACACCTTCTTTAGATTTATTTTCCGACCCCGTGTAGGTCGCAATAATTTTTTTATAATCATCTGGAATATCTTTTATTTTTAGACCCAAAACTTCGATATCAATAAAATGTGTGGGATCACCGTATTTTTTTGATTGCTCCGAAACAGACCGCCACGACGTATCGGGAATGTTACAAAGATGTCCCATCATCTGTGGTTTATTCTGCAAGTATTCCTTAAGGTTTTGGTTCTTCACAAGAAAAACAGCGGCCTCGCAAATTGCTGCGTGACCGCGGCCGCCCCAAGCCAGCACTATTTTTGGCGCTAAAATTAAACTCATTACAAAAACGACTGAAACTAAAACTTTATTCATAAGTAATCCTTTGAAGACGTTGTCATTTACTTCAGCTCTTTCGGAGCTTGTTGTTTCGATTTAAATAATAAAAGGGCTAAAAGCGTCATGATGTACGGGGTCATTTGAATAAATTCCCCAGGAATGCGCGCGGCTACGAATTCGTTGGACTGAGCCTGAATTTGAATCGCTTCACAAAAACCAAAAAACAAACTGATCCAAAGGGTCTTTCGCAAATTCCAGCCAGCAAAAATAATTGCAGCCAGCGCAATAAATCCACGGCCGGCACTCATCAGCGGAGAATAGGACGAAGCCAGGTACGTTGAAAGAATCGCACCCGCTAAGCCAGTAATCAACGCGCACAGGCTGACGGCTTGCCACTGGCGCACGGTTGGTGAAACTCCGACGGCGGTCAGTGCCTCTTGCTTTTCTCCGGCAAACTTTACTTGCAGGCCCCAAAGAGTCTTTTCAGATAGAATGTACGATCCCACTAAAACAAC
>JAYTHR010000003.1:0-2176 GCA_043732425.1 Bdellovibrionales bacterium | reverse complement strand
TATTTTTTCATCCATGATTGCCAGTATTCTTTTATTTCTAAGCTTTCTGCAAACGGATCAATATTAAATTTTTGCGTCGAATCTACCATCACGGCGACTTCGTCCGTCATCGTCTTTTTACCTTGGCTGGCGAACGCTTTTGGATGCGGTCCATGAGGCATTCCTGCCGGGTGAAGGCTTATCATGTTGGAATGAAAATTATCGCGGCTAAAGAAATTGCCCGCGTGATAAAAAAGAACTTCATCGTAATCGATATTCTGGTGGAAAAAAGGAACCTTCAGCGCATCGTCATCAGTCTCTAGCAAACGTGGAAGAAACGTACACACCACAAACCCATTCGCCACAAATGTCGTGTGAACCGACGGAGGCAAGTGAACCCGGTGAGAAATAATCGGCATCATGTCATCGATGTGAAGCGTGAATGGGAAATAATCGCCTTTCCAGCTAAAGGTATCGTAGATGCAGCTGTCGTAGGAAAATTTAGTGAGGCCGTCTTTTCTAACGATGATTTCTTTAGAATCGAAGTTATTTTTCTTTTTAAACTCATCCTGTTCAGCCAAATCAGGTTTTCCAAAAGATGCCGGGTCGTAAAAAGCATTTCTTCCGACCATTCCGCGATCGGGCTCACGGTAAAAACTGGATTTCGATTCAATAATTAATAACTGAGTTTTTTCGAAATAAACAATCGTGTGATGAATACTTTTTGGCAGAACTAAATAAGTTCCCACTTTAAACTTAAGTAAGCCATATTCAGTCAGCACAACCCCAGACCCCTGGTGGCAAAAATACAGAGTGTCCCCGTCGGCATTTCTTAGCGCGCTGACAGTATTGTTTTTATCATTCAACGGAGTTTTCTCATTCCATGAAGAATAAATCACCACATCTGAATTATAAAGAAGTCGGTGCCAAGAATTGAGTTGGTACTTCGCGGGAACTAAGTCAAATAAATGCGGGCGTAAAGGCCCTTCGATATTTGTCCAGCGGGTTGGAGCCGTGTTCTTAATAATGTGCGACACAGGACCGTAAAAGCCCTTACGTCCCTGCTCTTCTTCGAATTTGCCTTCAGGAATTCCCTTGTGGCCTTGAGTATGATTTTTGCCTTGTGAATATTGATGCATAAGACCTTCTTACTTTTTTAAAATTAAAGATATCCGCGTTCCCGTTGATCCGCTTCGATCGCATCAAACAGGGCTTGAAAGTTTCCGTTTCCGAAACCGTCGTGACCTTTTCTTTGAATCACTTCGAAAAAGACAGGACCAATAATGTTTTTCGTAAAAATTTGAAGCAGATATCCGTGTTCATCACCATCAACTAAAATCGCATTTTTCTGCAACTGATTCAGGTCTTCATTAACTTGCGGCAAACGATCCTTCAGTAATTGATAATACGTAGTCGGCGGAGAATTCAAAAAATGAAGATCATTTTTTTTCAGACTAACTAAAGTCGGAATGATATCGTCCGTTGTCAAAGCAATGTGTTGAATTCCGGAGCCTTTATATTCATCTAAATATTCTTGAATCTGAGATTTCGGATCTGAGGGTTCATTGATCGGCACAGAAAATTTTCCACACGGAGAGCGCATCACTTTTGAAATTAATCCGGTAGAGGTTCCTTTAATATCAAAATACCGAGCTTCACGAAAGTTAAAAACTTTTTCGTAAAAATCACACCACTTTTGCATTTCGCCAACCGGAACATTATTTGTAAAATGGTCCACGATTTTAAGTCCTAAGCCCACAGGTCGAACCGAATTATCTTTAACTTTAAACTGCTTTAAATAAAGATCCTGATGATTTTTTTCGTCGATAAAGTAGATTAATGAATCTCCGATACCATAAATTGCGGGATACGGAGAAGCTCCACGCTCTGCAGCGGTTCCTTCGAAAGGTTTGGCTCCGCGCTGAACGGCTAACTTAAACGCGGCATTGGCATCACCCACTCGAAAGCCACTGGCAGCGACCGAGGGCCCGTGGGACTTATAAAAGCTAGTTGCAAAGGTGCCTGGTTCGCAGTTTATAATAAAATTGATATCACCCTGACGAAAAAGCTTAATTTTTTTATTCGGAATTTCTGCCAGTTCGGTGAAACCCATTTTTGTAAAAAGATTTTCGAAGTAATCAGCAGCAGGTCCCGAATATTCAAGAAAATCGACACCATTTAATCCTAACGGATTTTG
>JAYTHR010000002.1:0-2178 GCA_043732425.1 Bdellovibrionales bacterium | reverse complement strand
GTCGTGTTCAGCTAACTTCACGTATTGCTGACATCGCTGGAACGATTGGAGTCGCCGGCCACCAAGTGATTGAACGCTTTGTTCAAGTAAAAGAAAGTTTACGAGAGCAACTTTTAAATTCTAGTTTTGATAGCAAAATGGAGAATGTGATTGAAGACGTCGAAAACTTATTAAGTTCTTCCATGGCACTACCTTCTGGCGACCTAGCCAATTCTTTTGAAATGATTTTAGCAAATAATTTAAAAGACAGCCCCGTACAGATCATCGTCACCCGAGATCTTTCCAGTGACGAGATCCCCATCCCAGCCGAAACAGTCCATGGATTAAATCGGCTTTTCGAATCTTGGCTTAAAGAATTAATTAAAAACTCAATTGAAACATCTGTCACACAAAGAAGATCAGTTGGAAAAACAGACCACGTCCAAATTCAGTGGAAAATGAATGCAAATTCGACGGGTCGCATTTTTTTAATTCTTAATGATGATGGCTGCGGTACTTTAGATTACACGCCCGATTTTGAGTTACCACAGGATTGGCAAATCGAAACGAAAAATAAACCTGAAAACAATGGCAGCGGCTCAGAACTTATAATTAATTTCAAAAGCTCGCAAAGTATGCCCCTGATGCATTTTGGGGTGTATTGTAATGATCAACCCTTTCCGTTCGTTATCCCTACGAACCACGTCGTTCAAATTATTCAAGCTCATCAAGTTGTCATTCGAAACGACCTGCTAAGTCTAGCAACTGCCAACGGCGAACTGATGCCATTTATTGATCTTTCTCGGCTTCTTGGATTTCCAGATTCGGTCAAATCAAAATTAGGCAGTCGAATTTATGTTAAAATTAAAACTTCAACCGATCTTTTTTTTCTTCTTAGCATTGACGAAGTTTTCACACAGGTTCGTGGAACTGCTCGCAGCGGCCCTGCGGGAACTCCTTTTTTTATTGAAGGTTTTATTTTACTCAGCGGTAGTTTAATACCACTGCTTGATGTCGATAAGCTGTTGGAGATAGTACATGGCAACCTTGTCTTTTCAAAAGCTGCTTAGTTGGGGTGAGCCCAGTCAAAGCTATCATGTGACCCCAGAGCAGAAAAGTCGCGCTACCAGATCTTACACAGGACTTCTTTCTTTAATAACAAATAATTCAGAAAAAATTTATGGCTTGCACACTGGGTATGGGTCCAACGTCATTTCTCAACTTGATCCTAAAGATTGGATGAAGACACAACAAGATTTATTAAATTATTTGTTGGTCGGGATCGGCGCCTCCTTAAGTGAAACGGTGGTTCGACGAGCTTTACGCTTACAATTAGATAAAGCTTACTTAGGATTTTCAGGAATTCATCCTGAAACACTAGAACATTTAGCGGCGCTAGCGAATGGAAAAGTTCTACCACCTGTTCCCTGTTTTGGAAGCTTAGGTGCTAGCGGCGACTTGATTCCGATGGCACACGCAATCAGTCCCCTTTTTGTCGAACACCACCCTCGCGGCCCCCGCGATGTCATCGGCTTAGTAAATACAAATTCGATGATGGTCAGCTACGCGGTCGAATTGCTGAATCTTGTGCGGGAGCAATGCGAAGAAGCACACCAAATTACGGCTTTAGTCATGGCCGCAGTAAAAGCACCAATGGATCCAATTACTGACGACGTTTCGCGACTTAGGCCCGAGGATGATGGTTATCAAGTTTCTGCCAAACAAATTCGCAGCGAACTTTTGTACCTAAACCCCCCAAGCGGATCCAGCCAACCTTCTTCTACCTTGCAAGCCCGCTATTCGATTCGCTGCGCACCGATGATTTTAGGTAATGCTTTAGATATATTAAACTTTGCCGAAAAAAAAATTCTGTCCGATGCGAACAGTGTTGCAGACAATCCAGTATTTATTGAAAAATCGGCTGAATATCAAGTAGCACATGCTGGGCTTTTTTATGCAGCGGCAACTGCTACAGCTGCAGATTTAATGAATGATGCTCTTGGAAAAATTTGTGAGCTTCTAGATCGCCAAGTCCTGATCCTGATGGATCCGAACCTAAGTGAAGGCTTACCCGAAAACTTAGCGGTTGTTGGTGAAAGCCATTGCAAGGGCCTGCATCAATTAATATCTGCACTTTTACAGCAATTACGATCGCATTCAATACCGTCACGAATGTTAAGTTTTTCCTGCGAAGGTAAC
>JAYTHR010000001.1:0-2186 GCA_043732425.1 Bdellovibrionales bacterium | reverse complement strand
CCGATATTTTATCAGCTGAACGTGAAGCCACTGCTCGAGCGCTTGGAGACTACGGCGTACCCGTTACAGAAATGCTCTGCGCTACCTACGATGATTTTACCATAGGTTATCTGTTTTTTTACTTTGAATCGCTAACGGTTTTAATCGGAAACTATTATAATATTAATCCCTACGATCAACCCGCCGTGCAACTTGGAAAAAAACTTACACTTGAAAATTTGGGGCTTTAATAAAGTGCGAGATTCAGGAAGTTTCAACAATTCAGATTCGATCTTAGATTTCAACTGGATGCTTCAAATTTTAACTAAGCCCCATTTTAATCAGTGGTACTTTGCCCTTTTTTTACTGGGTATTTCGCTATGCACGTCCAAAAGCCTTTTCACAATTCTGACGGTGATTATAGTTTTATGGGCTTTTTTTGATAAATCCAAATATCAGCTTTGGTTTGAAAATAAATGGCTTGTTTCAATAGCTAGTCTTTTTCCGATAGCGATAATGTTGAGTTTTTTCTCGTTAGGGGGAAAAGAGAGTGCGCTAATTGTTATAAAAAATTGGTACTGGCCACTTTTGGCCTGTCCCGTTGCGGTTGCTGCATTTGATCGAAAATCGATATCACCCTTACTGAGCGGTTTCTTAATAGGTTTAGTTATAGCAAGTTTGCACTCTTATTTTAATGCTTTTCAAGTCATTTTTTATCATCAAGATATTGTTTTCATGAGCGACGCTTTTCGGGTGACAAGCTATTGGGATGTAAGCCGTTGGGGATTTTTTAGCGGGTTTTCAATTCTTTTACTGTTGCAGCTTTTAGCTGTATCGAACGCTCGCGAGAAAATTATTTACGGATCAATCCTTTCATTCACTCTTTTACCGTTCTTATTTACTAACGCCCGCGCACCGCTACTAGCCCTGACTATAATAAGTTCGATACTTATTTTTAGTGATCGAAAAGTAAGAAAATATGCTTTGTTATTTCTAGCTTTCGTTATGCTATTTGGGGGGACTATTCCAAAGTATCAGGAACGCTTTCTTAGTATTTTTCAATTGCAACGGCATGAAGAAAAACTTGTTCCGACCAATCAGTCTAATTTAGCCAGAATTAATATGTGGAACGTGGCTCTAGATTTCTACAAAGAGCAGCCTTTTTTTGGCACTGGGTACGAAAATTCGGAAACTCCGCTACGTCAGTTTTTAATAAGCAAAGGCGACCTATATAACGCACGCTATGTTTCGGACGAGTTTAGTAATAGCGATCAACATTCAAGTTATTTGACTGCCCTGGTACAGTTCGGGCTTATTTTCGCAGGACTTAGCTTTTCACTTTTCTTCATCATTTTTATCAAAGTTTGGGTAGTTTTTCGGAAGCAGAAAAGTTTTATCCGGCGTTTTAGTTTAATTGGTCTAAGCTATTGTTTTATTATTTTCTTTTTTTATTCAGCACTCAGCAGTTACGAAGCTGCCGTATTTTTTGTCTTACTAAGCTTAGGGGCTCTCAGTTTTAATAAAGGTCGTCATGCATCGCCATCAGCTGAATATAGCTCGCAGGGATCTACTTAAGTATTAAATTTTGAATTCGTTTCGAAAGTGTTATCGACGGCTTATCCACATATTTTCGATAAAAAACTGAAATTGTAATGATAAGAAAATAGCTAAATCCAATAGCTGCACCTACGGATGTTGAATTTTTGAAATCGTGCGCCAGTAAAAATAAGTAAATCGAGCATCCCGCTGAACAAATCACAGCCAAGTGTAAAAGATAAACTGAAAATGAAATCTCACCTAAAAATATAAAAAATTTATTTCCAAAAAAATTTCCGTTGCCTTTCGAAAGCATCGCGGATGAAATAATCAACACAGCTGCAAGAGTTTGCGACTGTTCGAAAAGATTATTTGCAAAAATAAACTTCAAAGGTGAATAAACTAAAAATTTTTCGGAACCTGGCAGGTAGGCGCTCAAGTATAATCCAAAACTACTTAATAGAAGGATCGTTTTAAGACCAAGCTTTGACCACCATCTAGAAAAATTGACGTAGAGGTCACAGAGAGCTACCCCCGCGATAAATGGAAGCATTAAGCTATCCCAAAACAAGAAGATGAAGCAAAGATAAAAAGCCAGTCTTTTTACGTGTTTGCCAAAGCAAGCAAGGTAGCAAAAAACCATTAACGATCCGAGCAGTTCGGCTCTAATT